>JAHFTN010000003.1 GCA_023269365.1 Chlamydiota bacterium
TCCTAATATCTTGTTATTTTTTTCTTGATTAGGCTGAATCAAGTCCAACTTTTGAGTTTTTTTGTGTATAAAAAAAACTAGCTCCAAACTGGGGATTGTCTTACAATCCCTTCTCGTTGTATATCCAAATAACTTCAAACGTGGGTTTTCTTCAGCGGCTAACGACGCTGAGGAAAACCCACGTTTGAAGTTGTTTGGGTAGGTAGGACACACTATTCACTGTTTTAGGGGGTTTTATTATGGCATTCTTCGCATCGATAAGAAGTGCAGTTTTTGTTAGATATCATCAAGCTGAACCCCATGTGTCAGCTTTTATTTCCTGGTCAGCCGCAAAGATCAGTGGATTAACAACCATGGGCTGTGACAGGGTGAGTACACTTGCTTCAAAAGTAGATCACATCTTTGCATCGCGCATCAAAGGCTGGGAACCAACAGTTTCTTGGGCAAAAAACCACCAATTCGCCGTGGGAATCGTTATTGGCATTGTCATTTGCCATCGAATGACGGGATTTTTTCAAAAAATACGCAAAAAACCCACTTAACAACCTAGCCAGGCAAGGAGGGACCCATCTTTCTTGAGGTGGTAGACCCATCTCTTTTTTTGCAGGGGCTCTTTTCTAAAGAGCAATTGTCCTTCTTGTTCAAAGGCGATAAGGCGCACTCCTTTTTCTACTTCGATGCGCAGATCTCCAGATAGAGTGAGATATTCCGCAAAGAACTCTCCATCCCCATGAATGAGGATCTCACAGCGCTCTTTGTAAGCAATTTTTCTTTCCCAATACTGGTTGGGAGCTTCTCTATCTATCCCTTTGTTTTTCACCGTGACGTGACGCAGCACGCACTGCCCCACTTGATCCGAGTATCGGATAACCCCCAGCTCATCTGTTCCCCCAAGAATTTGTGTCGCACTGACTTGCAATACTCCCTCTAGTGTAAGTTCTTCAATCGCGACTTCTGCAATTTCTAAAGAAAGTTCGCTTCCCCAGCTGATAGATCCCCCGCACACCTTTTGCCCAATCAGAGAAAAGAGGGGGCCTAAGGCAGGATGGTAAAAAAAGAAAAAGGGGGGCCCTTGTTCTAAAAACTCAAGAGGAGAGCTCAAAGGAGGGATCTGCATTCGACACTGCTCGCTTAGCAACTCATGGGCATTTAAGATCACATCATAGAACCCCCCTTCTGGAGTTTCTAGAAGTGAAGCCGAAGCCCCCATTTTTTTCGTAGTGGAAATGGTTTTATGTCTCTTGTTGTAGGTCAAAAAGGTTTCAAGGGGAACTTCTCGTGGAGCCATCGGAAAAGAAGAGCGGTACACAAAATTATCAGCTAAATTCTGCATGGTCGACTCGAGTCGCACCACCTCTTTTTCTTGGACCACCCCCTCCTCATCTGTAAATACGATGGATCTTACATTGACAAGCATCCCAGGAACGGGGCATTGGACTAACTGAGCCTCCACAGCGTTAATGTCTGCGAATAAAATATTAGTATTGGAAGGAAACTGAGACGTAGTCCCTCCAGGAATTGTCGGGCTATCTTGAATGGAGAATTTTGCAAAATCGCAATACTCAATATTCGTTAAGCAATAAGAAAACAACTCCCCTTCCCTCTTTTCTATGAAGACGTTAACCCCTTCCGCAGAACCGATGCACCTAGGGCAAGAGGCAAAACCAAACTGCTTCTTCTCTAGACACCCCACGCCACAGAAGGCGAGTAGCCCATAATCGATCCCCGCTAAAGGATTGTTGATTTGGCGCACGAGCAGCTTTTTTCTACCCTGAGATTTAAACCACTCAAATACGCCACTCTCTTGTGCCTTTTTCCATAAGGCCCCGTGCCCTCCTGGCTTCATGAGCAGCTTTCCCTTTCCCCAAACACACCACCTCCCCTCGAGATCCATCGTTGGAACGAGGGGCTGCTGAAACAGGAAAAATTGGCGCTGATCCCGACCAAACCACCCCTCCTCTTTACAGAGTTTTTCGATCTGTTCGTGATTGTTTTTCTCAGAGGAGGTCATGAGAGCCACTGGCGTCGTAAGTTGTTGGGAAAACAGTTTGAAGTAGAGCCACTCGCGCGCCTGAAGATCTCGAATGAGACCTTTTAAGAGCGACTGCCCACAAAAGGGCAATTTAGCAGCGGGCCACGGCTGGCCGCTCACAGGATCGTAGAGCCTCAAGCGATCTGCGGCCCCACCTACCACATAAATCTCTGCCAGATGAGCAAGTGCCTCTATCCCCTCTGCAATGTAAAAACAGACCTGTGGAGTGAGAGTAGAGATGTCCACTCCTACAGGAGGAGAATAGGGGCATGTCGCATTTTTATCTCCTCGAGTTTTCCGATCGAGCAAGGACAACATCAGCATGTGGTATCCAACAACGCCCCCCAATGCTTTGTAAAACCTTTCCACAGGGATTAGATCCCCTAGCAGAGATTGTAACTCTCCTGAGAGCAAATCTCCTTCATCGATCGCAATTAACGAGTGGAGGATTAAAGCTTCTTCTATCTCCAACTGGCCGCATCGCTCTTTTATCCAAGGGGCATGTTGAAAAAAAATCCCCACTCTCTCTTCTTGCTCCAGTAGAGCAAGCCTTTCTTTATCGCTAGAGCAGCGTTTTAGCGCATTGACAAGATCTAATAGCCTCGACTCTTCTAATAGAATTTCATTTGTCATAATTCCTACAAAAAGTAAAAAATTGCCAGGCTTCCCATATAAATGCAAGAGGCTTTTTTCCAGACTGAACTTTAGCCATTGGGGGAAGCGGCAAGTTCGCGAGACGCGCACTTGCCCCCACCAATGCCTAAAGTCCAGTCGGCTTCAAAATAATCTCCTTTTTTTCGCTCGTTTATAAAAAAACCATATCTAACTAACAACAAATGAGTTATGTGCGCTTTTTAAAAAAGCATACAAGGGAATCCTCTTCCTGCGCTCCGATTTTTTTTGACTATAAATTCCCTAGAAAGCTACAACATGTCATTCGAGGTCATAGATGATGCACCTCGGAAGGTCTGACCCCTAAAAAACACAAAAACCTAAACTGGTGAAGGAGATATCTCATGGCCAAAAAGGAAGTCTTAACTAAAAAAGATGCAACATCCAAATTCATGCAACCTATGAAAGTGAGCGATGAGCTCGCAGCAATTGTAGGAAGAGGCCCTCTTCCTCGCACTGAGGTGACAAAAAAGCTTTGGGCATACATCAAGAGTAATAAATGCCAAGATTCAAAAAATAAGCGCAACATCAATCCTGATGAGAAACTCGCTAAAGTTTTCGGCGCAAAGAAAACGGTGAACATGTTCGAAATGACAAAGCTTGTCAGTAAACATCTGTCCTAAACATCCTTGTGTTTTTTGTAGAATGTAGCGTATGCGCTACATTCTACAAATTTTTGTATGTATAAATATAAGCTAGTTGTTGCCTATGAGGGCACCGCCTATGGCGGCTGGCAAATCCAGCATAATGCAGCCTCTGTCCAATCTACCATTGAAACTGTATTGTATACCCTCCTGCAAGTGCCCATTGCCCTTCACGGGTCCGGGCGTACAGATGCGGGAGTGCATGCGTTAGCCCAGGTCGCTCATTTTACCGCTCCTTTTTCTCTAGATGTTACTAAAACTCTTCTCTCTCTTAACTGTCTTCTCCCTCCCGACATCAGAGTGACCTCTCTCGAAGAGGTGCCGCTTTCTTTTCATGCGCGCTATAGCGCGAGTGCAAAAATTTACCATTACCATTTGCACCTTGACCGTGTCATTGACCCCTTTACACGTCACTACACCTATCACGTCCCCCATCGAGTAGATAAAAAATGTTTAGAATCCGCAGCTTCCTTCCTGATTGGCACATATGATTTCACCTCGTTTGCCAATGAAGCTCACCTGGGCTCTGCTGCCCGCGATCCTGTCCGTACCTTGTCTCGTTTGGATCTCTGCGAAGAGCCGGGCGGAATCCGACTCGAGTTTGAGGGGAATGGATTTTTATATAAAATGGTACGCAACATCACAGGGACTTTACTCGACATCTGCGCAGGGAAAATTGCGCCACACACCCTTCCTGCTATTAGGGAGGCAAAAGACAGGCGGCAAGCGGGAAGAGCAGCGCCTGCTCACGGCTTATTCCTTGCTGAAGTAAAGTACTCCACTGAAAGCCTTTCGATATGAGAGGCGCCGAGTTGCTGACACTCGGCAATCCCCGCATAACTTGGGGGGCATACGAGCACAGCATCGACTCCCGCTCTAAGTAACGACAAAATCCCCCTGGCAGAATCCTCAAATCCCACCCCTTTCTCTCCTTGGACGTGCAGCCTTTTCATCGCTTCGAGATATCCATCTGGTGCGGGTTTGGGCTGGGCGTAGTCCTCACGGGTAATCCATAGGGGGATTGTTTTTAACAGAGGGATCTTGGACCAGATGAGCTCTATCTGAACCCTAGGGGAATTTGTCACAACAGCGCGCTTGGAGCCCTTTTGTTCCAAATCTTTCAAAACCGCTTCGATCCCCTCTACAAGGGAAAGGGGGGAGCTTTTGAGCAATTCGACATAAAGTTTTTTCTTCTCCTCATAAAGAATTTCTTTGGAAAGACCTGAGGAAAATAGAGTAGGGTGTTCTTTTTCTAAACCGTCGAAAAAGCCAGAATTTTTGCTATGGGCCTCTTTGCAAAACCGCTCGAAGTCCCAGGGCAAGGGAAATCCACGACGACGACTCATCTCCATGTAAGCTGCGTAGTGCAGTGGCTCTGTGTCTACAAGCAGCCCATCAAAATCAAATAAAAAAAAAGAATAATGCGTCATATTGCCGATGACTGGACTTGAACCAGCACTCTATTGCTAGAAGTAGATTTTGAGTCTACCGCGTCTACCATTCCACCACACCGGCGTGAGGCTAAAGATTATAGAAAATAGATTGATTTTCCTCAAGCAAATCGCTTAAGTTAAGATCGAGGTTTTTTTATGTACCGAGAATTTCTTCCTAAATCTTTCCTCTACCTCCGCTCTGGTTACACGAGGAGCACATTCAAAAAAGATCTACTTGCCGGCATCACCATTGGCATTATCGCACTTCCGCTTGCCATCGCTTTTGCTATCGCTTCGGGGACCACCCCTGAAAGGGGATTGATCACAGCCATCATTGCGGGATTTCTCATCTCTGCTCTGGGAGGAAGTCGCGTGCAGATTGGGGGTCCGACAGGCGCTTTTGTCGTGTTGATTTACGACATCATCCAACGCAACGGCTACGAAGGGCTCGTCTTGGCCACTCTGATTGGAGCGATTCTTCTCATCTTATTTGGAGTATTTCGCTTGGGCACCTGGATTAAATATGTGCCCCATCCCCTCGTCGTCGGATTCACTACGGGAATTGCCTTTATCATCTTCTCTTCCCAGATAAAAGAGTTTTTTGGCTTAAGCCAAGCGGGTTTTTCTCCCGACTTTTTAGGAAAATGGAGCTCTTACATTCAGACATTTCCTTCTTTGCATGGCCCCACTTGTGCGTTGGGAACTGCTACACTTCTATGTATTTTTCTTATCCGGCGCTACACTCCTAGAATCCCTTGGGGGATTACTGCCATCGGTCTTGCCACCGCCTGCGTTTACCTCTTCGATCTTCCCGTTGCGACCCTCCACTCCGCTTTTGGAGAGCTGCCCCATAGCATTCCCCTTCCCTCGTTGCCCAGCTTCCTCATCCCCGAGGGCAAGTTCGTGGAAATTTTTATGGACGCTGTCGCAATAGCCCTTCTTGGAGGGATCGAATCTCTACTCTCTGCTGTCATCGGAGACGGGATGATGGGAGGGAGGCACAAGTCGAATTGTGAACTTGTGGGGCAAGGGATTGCTAACATCGGATCGATCCTCTTCGGGGGGATCCCTGCAACGGGTGCCATTGCGAGAACGGCTACCAACGTCAAAGCAGGAGCCCAAACTCCTGTTGCCGGCATGATCCATGCGCTGACTCTATTGCTCATCGTGCTCTTCTTCTCTCCTCTTGTGAGCCACATCCCCTTAAGTGCCCTTGCTGCGGTGTTGATCATGATCGCGTGGAATATGAGTGAACTCTCTCACTTCATCCATCTCCTCAAAGCCCCGCTTGGAGATGTAGCCATCTTGCTCACCTCCTTTTTTTTAACCCTCTTTGTCGATATCACTGCTGCTATCGTGGTAGGGATGATCCTCTCCTCTTTTCTCTTCATGAAGAGGATGAGTCAATTTTCAAAAGTCCAGCTCTCTTCTGCTTTTCATGAATCTAAGGTAGAGTTCCACCCCGACACGCGCAAATATCTCGTAAAAGGGGTGGAGATTTATGAGATCCAAGGCCCCTTTTTCTTTGGAGCTGCAGACATCCTCAAAGACCTACTTGTTAACATAGAGCCTCCCCCTAAAGTCTTCATCTTGCGCTTGCGCCAGGCCTCTTTCATCGATGCCTCGGGGATGTGCGCTCTTAAAGAGTTTCATGAGAAATGCAAAAAAGAGAAGATCACCCTGCTTCTAGCAGAAGTAGAAGGGCATGTCAAAGCTGACTTAAAAAAATTTGGCCTGACACAACTCATTGGGAAAAAACAGATTTTCCCCTCTTTAGATCTCGCGCTAAAAGCCGCCTCACAATGCACCTAAAAATGGCAGTTGAAAGCGGTAAATTGACGCAAGATTTTGAGTCTGATGTATATTTTAAAAGGCGTTTTTATACATGAGAGCGACAAAATCCAAGGCGATTTTATTAACTAATTGAAAATAAACAACTTAGGATTTAGAAAGAACCTGTCTAAGCACATAGGGCAAGATCCCCCCATGGAGGTAGTACTCGATGTCGATGGCGGTGTCCAAACGGGCAGTAAGCTCGACCGTCTCCTTTTTACCGCCTGGGAGTTCTATTTCGAGCAAGACGGGGTGGTGTACAACGAGTTCTTTCTCCAATCCCAATAAAGAAAAAGTCTCATTCCCTCGAATCCCCAGCGACTTCCAGGTGTCTTGCGACTTGAATTGCAGAGGCAAGACCCCCATCCCAACAAGATTGCTGCGGTGGATCCGCTCGAAACTGTTGGCAACGACAGCGCGCACGCCAAGAAGTGAAGGTCCCTTAGCTGCCCAGTCTCGCGAGCTTCCCATCCCATAGTCTTTGCCGGCAAAAAGAATTAAGGGCACTTTGCGTTCAGCATAACGTGTAGAGGCTTCAAAAATCGACATCTCCAACTTTTCTGGCATAAGCAGGGTAAATCCCCCCTCTTTTTCTTTAAGCATATGGTTGCGGATGCGTACATTGGCAAAAGCGCCGCGCATCATCACGAGGTGGTTGCCACGCCGGCTTCCGTAGCTGTTAAATTCCCTTTCTTGAAGGCCGCAAGAGAGCAAAAACTGCCCTGCGGGGGTGTTCCCCTTAAAGGCTCCGGCAGGAGAGATATGATCTGTGGAGACAGAATCCCCTAGAAGGGCAAGACAGCGCATCTCACGATAAGTCTTGCGAGGAGGAAGCCTTTCTGAAAAACCCTCGAAGAAGGGGGGAGATTGAATATAGGTGCTTTTAGGGTTCCATGCATACTGAGCGCTCTTGGCAGTAGAGATCTTGTTCCATATCGGGTTGCCATCGAATGCGTGAGCATAGCGCTTTTTAAACATCTCTGGCTGTAAACCCCGGGCAATTGTCTCGTGAATTTCTTTGTCTTTTGGCCAAATTTCTTTAAGAAAAACGGGTTTGCCTTCCTTTGTATGGCCTAACGGCTCTTTATCCAAATCGATATCGACCTTTCCCGCTAAGGCAAACGCGACAACAAGAGGAGGTGACATCAAAAAATTGGCTTTTACAGAACCATGAATCCTCGCTTCAAAATTCCGGTTTCCACTCAGCACACTTGCAACGACAAGATCATGCTCTTTAATTGCCTCTTCAATTTTTTCATCCAAAGGCCCACTATTGCCAATGCAAGTGGTACATCCATAGGCCACCAGCTGAAATCCTAACTTGTTTAAAGGCTCTTGAAGCCCCGCCTTTTCCAAATAATCTGTCACGACTCGAGACCCAGGCGCCAAGCTAGTTTTAACACGCGGGTGTACAAAAAGCCCTTTTTCCACCGCTTTTTTTGCAAGGAGGCCCGCTGCAATCATGACATGGGGATTAGAGGTATTCGTGCAACTCGTAATGGCCGCAATGACAATAGACCCTTGAGAGAGGATCATATCGCTTGCATGATGTTGGGTATAGCCGGGATTGACCACCTCGGTGGTAATAGGCCGGTTCAAGACCATCTCCTCTTCGCTCCACTCCTCTTGCGCCTGTAAAGACTCTTTTCCTCCTGTGATATGCCCTTTTTTAGCATGAAAATTCCCCTCTGAGTGGAGAGGAACTTTTTTGTCTCTCTCCTGAGGAGATTTCCCATATCCCCCTTCTGCTGCAGGAGCTACGAAGAGGGCATTAAACCGCTTTTTAAGGTCTGTAATAGCGATCCGATCTTGGGGGCGTTTGGGTCCCGATACACAAGACACAATTGAATTTAAATTCAGCTCTAGCACCTTGCTAAACTCGATCTGCCCTTTTTGGGGCATCCCAAAGAGATGTTGTGCTTCTAAGTAAGAGCGCACTTGCGCAATATGTTCTTCTTTCCTTCCCGTCATCCTCAAGTACTCGATCGTCTTCTCATCTACAGGGAAAAAGCCGATAGTAGCGCCGTATTCGGGCGCCATATTTGCAATCGTGGCGCGATCTGCTACGCTTAAAGTAGCAGCCCCTGTGCCAAAAAACTCTACAAATTTCCCTACCACCTTCTCTTGGCGGAGCAGTTCCGTAATCCGCAATGTCAGATCAGTTGCTGTGACTCCCTCACTTAAACTTCCCTCCAAATGCACTCCAATCACCTCTGGCGTCTGGAAAAAGTAGGGCTGGCCGAGCATCGCTAATTCTGCCTCGATCCCTCCCACTCCCCATCCGAGCACTCCTAGTCCATTGACCATCGTCGTATGGGAGTCGGTCCCGACAAGCGTATCGAAATAGAGTACCCCGTCTTTCTCTGTGACAACAGAAGCCAAATGCTCTAAATTCACCTGATGCACAATCCCAATGCCCGGCGGCACTACCTGAAACGTATCAAAAGCAGACTGTCCCCAATGTAAAAACTCATACCGCTCTTGATTGCGAGAAAATTCGATCTCTAAATTATACGCATATGCATCGGGGGTCCCCGCGCGATCCACCTGCACAGAATGGTCGACGATAAGATCAACAGGGACAGTCGGCTCGATGATTTTAGGATCTTTTCCAAAAGCTGCTGCTGCATCGCGCATCGCAGCCAAATCCACGAGCAGAGGAACCCCCGTAAAATCTTGCAAAATCACGCGCGAGACCACAAAAGGCACATCCCTCTCATCTGGCTTCGAGGCTTGCCAGTGAGCAAGTCGCACCACATCCTCTTCTTTCACACTTTTCCCATCGCAGTTGCGCAAAAGAGATTCGAGCATGATCCGGATCGACACTGGGAGTCTTTCTAGAGGGAAATTAAGGGCTTTCCCTAAAGCCGGCAAGGAGTAATAGGCCTTTTTTTCTAAAAAACTTAGTGTCTTGAAAGGATTCATCTATTACCTATTTTAAAACCGTCTGTAACCATTAAAGGCCTTTTGCCAATCGGCAACCACCTTTTCATTCTTTTCTGGATCAAAGCGCACCTGAATGCCGATGTAAGGATAGGGATGGCGATTGTCAAAATCCCTCCCCTCCTCTTTTTTGTAGAGCTTAATCAAGATTTCCTTATTTCCCCAAGGGGGCGTCTTGACATTCCACTCCCCTTTCTCTAGCCGCTTAAACTCTTGATATTCCTTATTTTTTGCTTTGTAATAGGCCATGATAAGGTTAACCACCTCTTCTGGTTTCTGCTCCATCCCTTGGACATAAAAATCTACTTCAGCGCCAATGAGATGCTTTGAGTGTTGATTAGAAGGGGAGCTGTCTGCGTAGGCATTGTGAACCGGGCAACGATGTCCGCAGGTGATGACCACCTTACACCCCGTTTTTTCCTGTACGTAGTTGAGCAGTTCAACCAAGACGGGATACACAAATTCTTGCCCATCCCTAATCGGTAACGAATGCTTTTGAAACCCGCCACAATCGAAGTAATTCGCTATCTGCGCAGCCTCTCTTTGATCGACATGAGGGGGATTGACGCGCGATCCCCTACAGCGAAAATACTCCTTTGTAATTTTGGAGTGTTTTCCCGAGTAGGCCTTTTCCCAAGGGTACTTTTCTCTAACGTACTGCGATGGGGTCTCGATGGCATAGTGGTATTCATCGTGAGCGCGATGGATAAACTCTCCCTTAGCATTGTGGCGCCTTAACTTCTCTTGCTCCGATTGTTCCAACCCCGAGCATCCAGCAAAAACAACCAATGACAAATAAATTTTTGAATTAAACCCTTTTGAAAAACTCAGCATTGCTTATAATCCAGTTTTACCCACAGTAGAGCTATGACCCTTGAAAATGTCGTAATTTTCGATAAAGCGCCCAACCATCATATAGAACTTGAAGAATTATTGCGCAAAAGAAAAGTCACCCTCTTTCGCGCCTCCTCGCAAGAAGAAGCGGATGAACTACTAAAATTACACAGCATAGACCTTGTCGTATGCAATCCCCACTTCGGGGGATTTGCCCTATTAAAACGAATCAAAGCACAGCAAAACCCAAGCTTAGTCCTTTTCATTGCAGACCATTCAAGCATTGAAGAGGCGATCGAGGCGATGCAGCTGGGGGCATTTCACTACTTGTCCAAACCTTTCACAAAAGAAAGTATCGACAAAATTCTTCACCAAGCCGATACGCAGATCCAATCTCTCAGGGAAGCTCCTTACACAACGCGCAATAAATACCAGCTCATCGCAGAAAGCGAGATGATGAGAAAGCTACTTAGCGACGTCTGCAAAGCAGCAAAAAGCTCCTCTTCTGTATTGATTAGCGGAGAGTCTGGCACAGGAAAAGAGGTGATTGCACAAGCCCTCCATGCACAATCTCCCCGCCAATCTCAATCCTTCATCAAAGTCAATTGCGCCGCCATCCCCGCAACGCTGCTTGAATCAGAATTCTTTGGACACGAGAAAGGAGCCTTTACAGGGGCTCTTCAGAAAAAAATGGGCAGATTCGAGCTAGCCCACCTCGGCACCCTCCTCCTTGACGAGATCTCAGAAATCCCCCTAGAGCTCCAGGCAAAGCTTCTACGCGCTGTGCAGGAGATGGAATTTGAGCGAGTGGGCGGTGTCAGCTCCATCCAAGTCGATGTGCGCCTCATCTCCACTTCCAATCGCCCTATGAAAGAGGCGATCGAGCAAAAATGTTTCCGAGAGGACCTCTACTACCGGCTCAACGTGATCCCGATCCACTTGCCTCCTCTACGAGAGCGCAAAGAAGACATCCTCCCCTTGGCAGAATTTTTTCTAAAGCGGCTCTGTGAAGAAAACCACTACCCTATAAAACGGCTCTGCATCGATGCAAAAAGAAAGCTGACCGCCTACCATTGGCCTGGCAATATCCGCGAGCTTGCCAACGTGATCGAGCGCTCTGTCATCATGAATCCCGAACCCACCCTAGAAGCTCACCAGATCTATCTCGACCTCTGCTGTCCCATCAAAGAATCCCCGAGCTCTACCCTTCCTGTCGGCATCACCCTCAAAGAGCTAGAGAAGCGACTCATCCTGCAGACCCTCGCCCAAGAGCACAACAACCGCACGAAGACCGCCCAGGTGCTCGACATCTCCTTGCGCACCTTAAGGAATAAGCTGCGCTCCTACAAATAGTGCTCTTACAATTTTAGGGAAACAGCTAACATCAGAGGTGTTTTGGTACTAAGTGAGGATTGCTTCCTGCCGTTCTCATTTCTGAAACAGTGCGTTTTATGCTTAGATGAGCAGATGTCAGAATACCTATAATCCAAGGATTTAGGTAGCGTACATCGAGACAGAACTTCGTTTGAAGTTGTTTGTGTATAACCCCCCCCCTCAACCTATTAATTATAAACACATTGAAAACTAAAGCTCCCCTCCGGTTAGACAAACTCATAAATGCCTAATTCACAACAACCTATAAATTAGAGTTGCAAAATTTCCCTGAAGATGCAAGAATACGAGGTAAATATGCATCTAGAGGGAAAATTTGTTTTGCAAACGGTTCTTTATCCCTCCTAAAAAGGAAAGCTTCTTCCTGTTTGGCCCAAGAGGCACAGGGAAGACAACTTGGTTAAAACAGCGGTACCCGGATGCTCTTTGGGTTAACCTGCTCTCTCCTCATGAGGAAAGGCTATTTTCCATGCGCCCTGAGCTGCTCCAGGAACAAATCGATGCACGTCCAGGGACAACGGTTGTCGTGATCGACGAAGTGCAAAAAGTTCCAAAAATTCTCGACGTTGTCCATGGACTTATTGAAGAGCATAGGGGGATTCAATTCATTTTAACGGGCTCAAGCAGTAGGAAACTTAGGCGAGGCGGGGTGAATTTACTTGCGGGAAGAGCTCTTTGGAAACATTTTCACCCGTTCATTGGGTTTGAGTTGCAGCAGAAGTTTGATCTCAATCGCGCTTTAAAAACAGGCCTTATTCCCTTGATATGGACCTCTGATTCCCCTGAAGAAAAGCTTCAAACTTATGTCGATCTCTACCTCCAAGAAGAGGTTAAGGCAGAAGCTTTAGTGCGGCAACTGGGGGATTTTGCCCGCTTTTTAGAAGCAATCGCCTATTCTCACGGCTCGATATTGAACCTTACAAACGTCTCTCGCGAATGTGCTGTGTCTAGAAAAACCGTCGATTTACACTTGCAAATTTTAGAAGATCTTCTCTTAGGCTATACAATCCCCATCTTCGAAAAGCGGGCAAAAAGAGAAGTGACCTCTCATCCTAAATTTTACTTTTTCGATCCCGGGGTCTTTCGCTCTTTAAAGAAACAGAGTTTTTTAGACGTTTCTACAGAGGCCGAAGGGGCTGCCCTTGAGGGGCTAATCGGAGAGCATCTCCGATGTTGGATCGATAATCAACTAGAAAAACACGAGCTTTACTTCTGGCGTACAAAGGCGGGTCTTGAGGTCGACTTTATTGTGTTCGGCCCCCGCACCCTTTACGCGATCGAAGTCAAAAACAACACCCACATCTCTCCGGGAGACTTAAGAGGCTTGAAAGAGTTTAAGAAAGACTACCCAGAATCTATGACCCTATTTCTCTACCGCGGAAAAGAAAAGCTGCAAAGAGAAGGAGTGTTGTGTCTGCCTGCCCACGATTTCTGCGTGCACATGAACCCTTTCAAGCCTCTACATGTTTGCAGTGGAAATTAGAGAAACACTCGTCGCTTTAAAATCTTTGATATGGAATGCTCATTTTTTTTCTCCTTTATTTAAATCGCTTTCAAATCCCCCCTTTCTCTAAAAAGAAGGGAGGTTATGAAAAGGCTTCAAAGACAGCGATTTGCTCGCTTACAAGCTCTTTCCAACGGGAAAATTTGGTGTGGCTCTGTTCTAGCTTATCCTCATTGGCAGAAGATCTGCTTAAGAAACGATCGAGAAGAGGTCCTATGTTGGCATTCACATGGGTAAATCCTGACTCCTCTTGCATATCTAGCTCCAAAAGGAGCATTTGCGAGGTAGGAAGGGGTTCTTGGGAATGTGTGTTTTGAAGCTTTTCTATTTCACAAATGTACGCGCTCATCAGCTGTTTTAGACGACTTAAGCTCTCTTTCATCTGATCGATTTGGGTCGTCACAACCTTTTGAAGCGGAGGGAGTTTGAGTTGCTGAATTTGAGCGTGGATAAGTCCATGCAGATCTAGAGGGAGTTGACATTCTGTTTCTAAAAGGGTTTTTAAAGAGTAATTAGGAATGCCTCTAAATCCAAGTCCTGCTGAAGAGGTATTGATAAATCGCACATGGGGAGTGTCCTTGGCAAAGGCAGAAATACAATCCCTCTCCATTACCCATTGCACCGTCGTGTCGACCTGTTTGCCTTGGATGTTGGGGCGTTTTAAAAGCTGCCCTGAAGCCTTTTTAGGCTGTCCCCTGTGAGAGGGGGCTGCCACTCCTCGTGCATAACGCTCTCCTCCTGTGTAGGCAAGATCGACGCCACTAAAAAAAATCGGGTTACAGCCCATCTCGACTGCAAGAGCGAGGCTCAGTGTCGTAACAGAGAGCGCCTCCATCCCTAAATTTTCTCCGATGGCACTAGGAGGGAATTTAGAAGCCTCTTCCATATATTTTTCAAAGCCTCCTCCTGTGTCAGAGACGATATATCCCGTCTCTGCATTAGTGGTGTTGAATACATCCGGTTGCAGGCGCGAAGCGTAGAGGAGGGGCATCTCGTAACTAGAGGCCTGTTTTAACCTCTCAAACTCCTCTTTGTTGGGGTCGAGAGCAATGCCTAAATGGGGAATGACCCCTTGAGAGCTTAGAACTGTGATGGCTGAGCCCCCTGCGATGAGTAGCGCTCTGTCTTTGAGCTCTGCGAGGTGGGGAATCTGCTCTGCTAAAGAAGGCCCAGCTCCACAGATAAAAGCGGGGATGTTGTGAAGTTTATTTTTAAGGCCATTGGCTAAAAAAGAATTCTCCCACCTGTGCATATTGGGTATAATGTTGAGGAGCAATTTGTGGTAATGCAAAGACTCATTCATAAGAGAATGCGTGAGAGTCGTTTTGCGCAAAATCTGCAGGCGTATCTGCCTAAACCGTCTCAAAGAGCACGTCCCCGAAGAAAACACGTCGACCCGATCGCAGGGAAAGCTCGAAACGAGCTCTTGAATGACAGCTTCCACATGTTGGGGAGCGAGACGCACGACAACTTGGGGATCTAAAAACACTTCGGGAAAATCTAGAAGAGCGCGCACCGCTTCAATTTTTTCTTCCAAAAAAATCAGGCGCCGGCTCTTTTGTGCCTTGAGCCAAGGGAGGAGCCTTGTATAGACACTTCCCTCTCCAAGGCCACATACATATATTGTAGAGAGTGCTTCTAAGTGGGCTACTGAAAAATCCCCTACGACCTTCGAAAGAGACATTTCAAGTTCAGGAACATCCCCATATTGCAGAAGGAAAAAAAGTTCGGGGTACCGCTCGAGAAGAATCTCATTTCCATTGGATGTGGTCACCATGCCAAATTCCTTTGCGCACCACTGCCCCACGAGGCTCTAAGTACCGCTTTTCCACATAGGTTAAATCAGGGGCAAAGACCCCTTCAAGAAGGAGTTTTCCTTCTAAATTCCACTCTTTGATATCATAGCGAGAGGGAGCATGATAGTAACGCTCTTCTTGGAGTTGTCCTGTAGAAAAATAGTGGCGGTGCACTCCTAGGGGATTGCCATGGGAATAGCTCCCCTCGTCGATGAGGCATCCCTGCTCATTCCACATCAGGTCTTGCCCCTCTCGATCGCCATGCACATAGCTCACGCGACGCTTCATCTTGCCATCTGGCCAAAAGAGGATGACCTCTCCATGTAACTTCCCCTTAGAAAAGGGGATTTTGCTCTTCACGGCGCCCCTTTCATAAAAATATTCCTGCAACCCCTCCCATTCTCCTTGGTGAAAGCGCTGGCAAGAGAGGAGAGCTCCACTTAAAGAATAAAAATGCGCTTTGCCTATCCGTTTACCTTGGTAATACCACGTTTTAGAAAGAAGAGCTCCTGACGAGGCATACATCAGTGAAGGGCCGTGTAACTTCCCTTCAAAATAAAACATCCTTGCGCGCAACACCCCCTCTTCAAAGAGAAGGTGACACTCCCCATGGCGACAACTCCCCTGCATGAAGAAAGCGGCGAGCAGTTTCCCTTCCCTATTCTTATCATGCACAACCCCTTTTCCTTCTCTATTTGGCGGCAGCCTAGGCAAAGAAAATTTCTCCTCCACTTTAAGGCCCAACTCTGGGTCGTGCATCACAAGGGTGTCTTCCGTTAAATCGTAGCGCTCTTGACTCATGCCCCCTCCTGCATGTAAGAAAGATGAGCTTCTATAGCTTGCTTAAAGAATAAGAGTCGATGGAGTTGTTTGCCTAAAGGATGTGTCGTAACACGCGTCATCGAGTGGCGCCACGTCGCCCATAAAGGGATTAATACCCTACGCATGCAGATCTCTTGTTCTAAATCCTGCTCAAGAAGGACGTAATCGGGCTGTTCCAAAGGAGATCGAGGGTGGTATTTGCCCCAGACAGCAAGGAGCTGATCACATAGGCTCAAGCCCTTTTCAAAACTCTTCTTCACCGTTTTTTTAAGCTCTCGCACCTGGAAATCCTTTACAGCAGTCGGGGTCGCTTGAGCGATGAGAGCATGCACTTTCCCTTTCCTATCTTCAGAGATAGAGGGCAAGAAGTTTTTAATCTCCTCTAAAGAGCTCGCCTCGATCCCCAAAAGCTGAGCTCCTCGTACGGAGGCGGTCTTCCACGAAATTGTGGGGTGTTTATCCATGAAAACACGCGTCCACTCGGCGCTCATGAGCCAATCCTGTCTCGAATACAAGCCCTCTTGCTTTAATGCTATGAGCTTACCCTCATGCTCCTTGCCACTCAACCCCGACGCGTAAACCTCATTGGGCCCGCAACTCCAATCCATCCCCACTAAAATGAGGGTGGTACATCCCAGGTGGGCTGCGAGAGCAATGCAGAAGTTGGCAACCGTCCATCCCGCATCAAACGGTTCTGAAAAAATACCACATTCTGCTGCTAGGTAAGACTCCAACGGGTGGTTTCCCGTGCTCGGCATCCACAACAAGGGTCCATGCGCCTGACTTAAGCACTTATGAGAAAATCGGCTTTGGTAAAATAAGGGGACCTCAAATCCTTCCTGCTGCAAAAATCGAGTATAGGAAGGCTCTGGATCGAGAGCGGCCCCGAAATGAGGCGTTACCCCCTGTATTTCCAATGCTCGCAACGCTGAGCCCGCAGCAAAAATCAGCGCCTTATCTTGCACCTCTCTAAGTAGAGGTGCGCTTAAGTTCAGCGAAGGGCCCGCTCCACAGATGAAGGCCACATCCCCAGCGCATTTTCCCTCTAGGGACATGCCTAATAATGATGAGGGGAGGTTCTCTAAATTCCTCAACGCATTAGAAAGCACCCTTACCCCTAAATCCTCTGAATCAGAAGCGAGGAGGTTCACCCCTCTTCTATAATATTCCAATAGTTTGAAACACTCTTGAGAAGATTCCCTCTCTTCTGGAAAAGAGGGGAGATACAAAAAACGCAAGAATACAAACTCCCAAGCGATCTCTTTAAGCAACTCCTCTTGAGAAGAAGACACACAAAACAAACGCACCTGAAGGTGCTCTGCAAGGGGAGATTGCTTGGCCTGTAAAAACCGTTGCTCATTAGATTCTAAAAAGACGAGGAAGCGCTCTTTATGGCTTTTGAGCCAAGGGGCAAGCCGCCCCATCCAAGCAGGGTCTGCCGCACCAAACACACACACCACATCGAACTCTTGAAGCTGTGCTTCTGTTACTTCTTGTGCTAACGTTTGAGCCACTCGACTAACTCCTTAAAAGGGGGCAAGTAAGCATACATAGAGCCCTCTTGCACGATAGAAAACTGCGCCGCCTCTGCATTCACAACAGCTACAAAGGGGGCTTGGATATGATGGTTATACCCTCTCACCTGATCGAGCCCTCTTTGCCCTAACGGCGCCACTTTGCACTCTACCAGAAGCAGGGGATAAAGGCCAGAGGGGCTCTTCCCATAGCAGAGCAGATCCACACGCCGATCGGGAATCCCAGGCAGATGCGCAAGATGGGGCAGCTCTTTCATCTGTTTTTCGATGGCGATAAGCTCTTGAGGAAATCCCAAGAAAAAAATCAAGTGACGCGCCCACTGCTGCCTCACAAGCTCTTCTGGTGTTGCCTTGACAAAACAGCCCCTGATTTCATCAAAAATCTGCTGCCTACTCTGGCCGGATAAGCCCATAGTGCCCATCTGTTCTTCGATATAACACTTTGAGCTTCTGATCTTCTTCAGATCTAAAAATTAAAAACTGATCGCCCGAAAGATCCATCTTCATCACTGCCTCATCGACAGTGAGCATTTTTAAAGGGCGGGTCTCTGATCCAATCACTTTATGAGGCAGATACTCATTGAGCTGCTCGAATTTCGAGAGCTCTTCGATCTCTGCATTGATCTCTTCAATCTCATTGTATGGTCTCTTTACGACATTGACTTGCATGTCAATCATAGACAATTTTTTCTTGTGATGATCCTGAATCCGACTCTTATAGCGAGAGAGTAACACCTTCAATCGATCGATTGCCCGATCGATCGACACATACATATCAGCACTTGTTGCCTCACATTTGATACGCAAATGATCCACTTTTAACAGAAGGGTGCATACATGCTCAAGCCTATGAATATCTAACGTCACCTGCACATGTAAAATGTGGGTATGAAACCGTTCGATTTTATTGAGTTTATCCCAAATATAAGCGCGGATGGGTTCTGTGACTTGTACGTTTCTTCCTACGACATCAACCCGGTAGCCCGAAGCCTCTTCTTCTTTAAATTTCGCATTACTGACCATATGAGCACCTCTTTAAACGACTTCCTACATGTATACGCATTTCTGCCGAAACTGTCAAAATCTCTGTAGATGAAAAATAAGAAATATACCCAAACAACCTCAAAAGTTGGTTTTTCTCAAGAAATTGCCCTGAATTTGGCCCAGGAATCTATCCGAAGAAAAGGGGAGGACAACATTTATTCTTCTAGAATGGGAGGGGCGTAACCGTGTGTTTTATCAAGCCACGCTTTAGAAGATTTATATTGGAAAATAAAATAGACTCCTATTGCAGTGGCAATACACGCTACCACGATTATTGGTAAAATCACAATAGCCACACGTGTAGAATTAGGCAGTAGTTTCCACTTATCTATTGAGAAGGGGGGACGGCAGAATCGCCACATTTTTGCTGTCCAAAAGTTTTTTGGGGGTTTCCATAGAAGATCCCCCAGCGCTACCTGCAGAGGATTACGTCGTTCCTTGGTCATATATAGACTCCACCCCACAGAGAAGGCAAACGGAAATAAAGACCAAAAAATTGCTTTTATAAGAGATCTTGTTTTATTTTGATTTACCTTGCTGCGAAATCTTTCCCACGCTGTTTTAAAACTCGCATCTAATTCGATATAAGTATTTCGATCGAGATTGTCAAAATCATAGGGCACTTCCCTTTTTCCAGAAAATACGTAGAGTATTCCCCCCCTTCCTTTAGCTAAGAGGACCTCTTGAAGATTAGTATGTAGTCTTCGACCAACTAATGAGAGAGAAAGACGGTCGTATTGGAGCTGAAAAAATCGAATTTTTCTTCCATATACGCACCCTATAATAGGCCACTTCTCATTAAGAGAGTTTTTTGTCATTTTTCTTCCCAGAACTTGTGAACTAACTATAACTATTCCATTGGTTCTCAAAAATTCCTGAAATGAGCCCCACTGTCTTGGGTCAGCAATTCTCTCTGGCGCTTCGCGCAACGGAGTGCTAGGTGCATCTGGCTCGCTTATAGGAGAATCCAATGTTAAAGGAGCGGGTGTTTCAGATGTAAAATCTACCGGAAATTCTACGGATGTATTCACATTAACTAGTTCTGATTTAGCTAACTGCAGCCCAGCGGGAATTGTTGGTTTTGGGTCTCTTATTTTTTTATAGGCCTCGACTAATTCCCTTAGAGGGGAGACGTGTGCATACAGCTCAACTACAGCACGATCTACCTTCCAAAACAATTGATTAGGATTCATGACTCTCGGGGGTAAAGAAGGAGGCCAGAAAAATCGAGAGATGAATTTTTTTAAAGAAGAAGAGGATTCCCCACGCCTTTTAAGACAGACTTTCATTACACAACTTGTTTCCTCAGGCAAAGACCACTGAACAGTATAACTCCATAAATCGCACGTTAACTTGCCTATATAGGAAAAATTTTGTTTCCCCTCTTTTGAAAGGGCATCAGCGCTTGAGGGAATTAAGGATCCTAGTAAATTTATCATAAAAAATAAATAACCTGATGCAATAAAGACTGTTAAATATAAAATACATTCGAATTAAAAACAATAATAAATAAAATTTTAAACAAAGTTGTTCTTGTTATACACAAACAACCTCAAAAGTTGGACTTGATTCAGCCCAATCAAGAAAAAAATAATAAGATGAGGGAATTGCAAAACTCGCTTTGCGGGTCCAAAAACGCCCTTTTGACCCAGGACACCTGCAAAGTTTTTCAAGACTAACCTTGCAAATTTAAGAAAAATAACAAGATATTAGGATGGACAGGATAGGAATCCAGTTCAGGTTTGTTCGTCTGATCTCATAAGGGCATGGATTTTCTGTGTTAACCGATTTTTTAATGGATCTGATTCCGAACAAACCCTTGTTCTCTTGTTAACGCTGCCGCCCCTCAGAACTGTAGGGGAGCTGGGAGATGATGGCGTCTAAGCGGTTCAGCTCGTCGAACTTGTGCTTGCTGACAGACTCCCCTGCATAGAACCAGTGGGACTCTATTTTCCCTTTCGCATAGAAGAGAGCTTCTCCGTGCTTAAGGTCGTTTTCCCAAACCACTTCTTGTGCGAGGATGTCTCCATCGACAAAGTGGCGCTCGATCCCATTCTTTTGTCCATAGAGGTAGGTCGTCTCGAGGTAGCGGTTCCCATTTTTAAAGTAGGTGGATTTGCCATGGAGCTGGTTGTTGACCCACTCCTCAATGGCTAAGGGCTCCCCTTGAGGAGAAAATGTCCGTTTTTCTCCATGAAGAGCGCCTCTTAAGTAGTAGGCGATCGATTCGGGAGAGCTGTTTGGATAAAATGTCTCTTTCTTAACTGCGTAGCCCGCTTCCACGACTTCTCTAGAGAGGAGCGCGCCGTCGCGATCTCTGCAGATCCGCTGCCCAGCGCCCTTGTCGATTTTAGATTCTACTTCATTTTTCGCAGTAAAATACTGCCCGTCGAGCAGCTCTTCTCCCACAAACTCCTCCACTCTCATCGGAGAGCCCCCTTTGTACCAAAGGGTGATCGAGTAACGCGTCGGAGAGAGTTGGATCCATTCGCGGATTGGAACCCCTGCTGGATCATAGGAGATCTCTTTGACTTTGGTCCCTAAATTATACAGATCGCAATGCTCCACAGCTTGGCTATGTGGGTAGGTGTAGGTCGTAGGGCCGTGTTGAATCCCATTGTCGTAAGTCGCAGTTACTGTCACTCCTGTGCGCAGTGTTGTCACCACTTGACCCGGATAGTTTCTCGCTTCCCAGTCTTCTTTAGCAATGGCGTATCCGTATTTGTGGACGTAGCGCTCGGAGACTACATCCTCTTTCTCATTAGAATTTTTACATCCACATAGAATAACACTGAGTAGACCAAGGAAGGCAAAGAATGGTTTTTTCATAATACAGGACCTTTATTTAATGTCGCAGCAATCACTCGCGCATGTTCTTGTTCAACAGCCTCTAAAGAAAGGGTCTTTTCTTGATCGCGATAAGAAAAGCGCAGCGTTGCATTCTTCTTATCTTGTCCGATTTGCTCACTTTTGTAAAGGTCTAAAAGTTCCACTTTTTCTAAAAGAGAAGAGGGGATAGAGCGGATCGCTTGAAAAAGTTTCTCAACAGGCATCGACTCAGCAAGAGTCACCGTCCAGTCCCTTTGGGAGCCTGGAAAAGGGCTCCACATCTTGACCTGCCAGTGTTTGGGGAGTAAAGGGATCATCTCGTTGAGATTGATCTCTGCAAAAAACACCCGCTGATCAATTCCCAGCCGAACCAAATACTTGGGATGCACCTCGCCCAAAGAGCCGATGATAGTCTCTTTGTGTTTGATTTTGGCTTGGCGCCCCGGATGGAAGCTGTGCAGGTGGGACACCTCGAAAGTGAGCCCTATGAGCTTAAAGCTAGAACACAAATTTTCCACGATCCCCTTGAGATCGAAAAAGTCGGTATCGCAGGGCTTCCTCTCCCAGTGGTGGGGAGTTCTTTTCCCCGTGAAAACGATCCCTGCAACGGAGGGTTCTATATACTGATCTTGCTGCTTGAAATGGATCCGTCCCACCTCAAATCCACAAACGTTTTTATTTCCCTGGTCGCTATTGTACTTCACCAGCTGCAAAAAGCCGGGAAGCAGTGTCGTCCGAAGGATCGACTGATCAAGAGATTGGGGCTGCAGCACAGAGATCAGCGTGCTCCGATCCATCCCCTGCTCTACACATACCTCAGATTGCGCGGGGCTAATTAAATCACAAGTCATCAGTTCTTGGAGCCCTTCTGCGAGCAAGCACTCTCTACACCTCTTTTCCATCTCATAGAGAGAAGCGTTGCAAAGGGTAGAGGGGTGATACCGCGGCGTCGCTTTGGGTAAATTGTTGTACCCGTAAACTCTTGCTACCTCTTCGACAAGGTCGATCTCCCCTGTGATATCAGAGCGAAACGAAGGAACTATGACGAGGATCTGATGGATCTCTTCTTTTACAATCTCGATCCCTAGTTTGCGCAAACACTCTGCAATCTCAGAAGTGCTTAACGTCGTACCTAAGATCTCATTGACCTTCTTTGTGCGACATTCCAGTTTTTTTCCTTCAAACTCGTGAATCTTGTGATCAAGCCTTCCTTCTGCGCTGGTGCCTTTTGCGACTTTCTCTAGAAGCTCCGCTGCATAATCCAGCGCAATGGGCACAAGCTGAGGGTCTACCCCTTTTTCAAATCGCAACGAGGAATCGGTCTTCAGCTGCAACAACTTGCTCGTTTTACGGATAGACCGAGGCAAAAAGTGCGCTGCTTCTATAAGAACATTTGTCGTTTTTTCAGAAACAGCAGAGCTCTTTCCTCCCATCACTCCCGCAAAGGCGAGGGGTTTTACAGCATCACAAATTAAAAGTGCTTCTCGAGGAATCGGGCGGACAACCTCGTCCAAAGTCTGCATCTCGCTATAAGAGGTTACAGAAGTAACAACGAGTCGCTTTCCTTCAATTTGATCATAATCGAATAGGTGTAAAGGCTGTCCAAGAGCGAGCATCACCCAATTGCCCACATCTACCACATTGTTTACGCTGCGCAGTCCGCAAGCAGCTAAATGCTCCTGCAACCATCCGGGAGAGGGCCCCACTTCAATCCCCGTAACTAAGCGACATCCATAGCGCTGGCACTGCCTTTTGTCGATTAAATCTACCCGAATTGCCTTGTCAATGGGCGCCCCCTCCTCAGAGGGAATCGCAGAAAAAGGCTGCAGAGGGATTCCCAGATGTGCAGACAACTCTCTTGCAATGCCCCATAGACTCATACAGTGACCCAAGTTGGGAGTCAGTGAGACTTCTAAAATTGTGTCGGAGTAAATTTCTGCAAGATCTTTTCCCAATTCAAGATCCGAGGCAAGCTCCATGATCCCCTCGCCCGTTCCCAAGCCCAGCTCGTCTGCAGCGCATAACATCCCAAACGACTCCACATCGCGCAACTTCCCTTTCTTGATCGTATCGACTTTCCCCTTCTCATCTCTGAGCTTTGCTCCTATTTTTGCAAGCGCAGTTTTAAGCCCTGCTCTACAGTTGGAAGCCCCACATACAACTTGAAATTGCTCTTTCCCGTCGGTGACTTGCGCTACACACAACCGATCTGCTGAGGGGTGTTTTGCCACCTCGAGCACCTGCGCTACGACGACCCCAGAAAAGCCAGATCCGATCTCTTTGATCTCATCGACTTCAATTCCGGCGCGCGTAAGCACTTCTGCCAATTCTGAGACAGTACAAGTGAAATTTAAATATTTTTTTAGGAGCGATAAGGGAACTTTCATAAAAGTAGGGAAAAATTTAATATGGATTTGAATCTGTTATACTGGACTTTAGCCATTGGGGGGCGGCACGTTCGCGAGATAAAGCCTCTACGCTGTATTGACTTTGTTAATGGGCGGCTTGCATAAGCCACCATTAACAAAAGGACCTCGTTAGAGGTCCGTGCCAATAGAGCGTAGAGGCTTTAGACGCGAAATTGCCCCCACTAATGGCTAAAGTTCAATTATAGCACACACCTCCACATTTTCGGAAAAGGAAAAAACATGTCACTTCACACACAAGACAACCCCTGGATGAAAAAAGCGAAAGGATTGACTCAAGCCCTCATCATCAGTGGGACCCTCAACATCTGTCTCATCTCGACCTTTGCCTATGTCGTTCTCAAGGACAAACAAGAGGCCCTTACCCTCGAGAGCAAGCCCGCTTCTTTAGACAACAAAGACACCTTGGCCACCAATGTCCAGCTCCTGCGCTCCTACTCCCTCCTCCCCTACCAAGAGCTGCTCTTGTGCCTTGAGAACCGAGAACTCTTAGAAGAAGGGCTTGCAAAACGAGATCTGGCCCTCTCTTGTCTTGCGACCTTTCACCATTTCAACCTCGAAAAGGCACTAGGAGGCTTAAATCTACAGAAAAGAAGTGTCTGCTTTTCCCACGAAAACCAAGAAACGCTTAATTTCACCGTCTTTCCCGGCATTACAGATACCCAATTTTCCGCGATCTTGCACTATGCAAAAACAGAAAAATGGCCCCTGACCAATCAGGGATTATTCTATGAAATTAAACGCTCCCAAGGGGAAAAAGACCCCTCTCTTCTTGCCGCCTTTGCCTTAACCTCTGAGTACAATGCCGCCTACCTGTTACTGACAAAATCAGGCCTCACCCTTTCCCAGCCACAGCTCGTAGAACTCCTCTCCCAAGGAGAATGGAGCTCTTTGACACAGCTCGCCTCTGAGCAGCGCCTCGAGCTAGACCTCTCCCTTGACAAAAGACGCGCATTCTTACTCAGCTATTTAGAAAAAAGATCTCCCGCTGCAGCGCAACTGCTCATAGACAACGATTTAGATTTTGTGACCAAACGCTGTAGCGATGCTCAAATCCTCACTCTTCTCGATCTACAGGCAGAGCCTCATACAAAACTCGAACCATTCGTTAAAGAGCTCCTCCTCTCTCCTCGTACAGAAGCAGTATGCAGAAAAGCCGCGCACCTTCTTTATGCATGGGCCCACGAGGAGTTTAAAGAACCCTACGACCACCTCGCTGCGGTGCGGCGGTTCCGCCCCGAAGCCATTGTTCATTCTGCGCCGACACAAAAAACAGTTCCCGTGCAACAGACACAAACTCTCCCAGCCAAGACCACTCCTCCTAAGAAAAAAATCCATACCATAGAGCCAGGAGATAGCTTATGGAAAATCGCACGCAAATACCGTGTCAGCGTCGAGGAATTGATGAAAGTCAACCGAATGGATTCAGAAAAGCTGCGCCTCGGAAGACAGCTCGAAATCCCTGAGAAGAAAGCTTAAGGCACTTCATCTACACCCCCTGGATGCCAGGGGCCACATTTGATAAGGCGCTTAAAAATGAGTACGAGAGCCTTAAGGGCGCCCCGTTTTTTTATCGCCTCGATTGCATATTCAGAACAGGTGGGATAAAACCGGCAGCATTGCCCGAGAAAAGGACTCAGCGTCCACTGATAAAGGCGAATCAAAAAGAGAAGCATTTGAACCTAAATGAGGTGGAATAAATCTCTTAGCAGCGTCAGGGTCAACTCTAAAAAAATAAGAAGGATAATAATTTTTTCTAAACGCGCCGTATGCTGATGGTTTAACTCGCCCGACAGAATTTCAAAAAGCTCATGCACGACGTTAAGCCTTTTATTCAAAATCTCGATCCGCTTAGTGACATCTAGATAATGAGCGGCCCTTCGATAAAACGGCTCTAGTTCTGGGTAGTCCCAAAAAAACTCGGGTACATCCAACACTTCGCTATGCAGATTAATAAAGTTGCGTTCGATGAAGATCTCTCCCATTTTTTGGGAGATCTCTTTGCGCGAGAGGGGGATTTTCCCCCATTTGGCCATCTCTAGGGACAGTTTTTTAGCAAGCTCGATGGTCTTTTGGATGAGCTCTTCAAATGTGAAGAGTTTTACAGACTGCGCAATCCCATGGGAGAGCGCTAACTTTGTCAGTGTGCTTTTGTTGTGTAAAAAGATCTCATCCTCTTCGATTTTGATCGTATCTCCATAGGTATAGGTAAACTCATCGAGTTCTATCTTGACGAGGGGGTCTTTTTCAAATTCTTTTAACACGAGTAACGCTTCTTTCTCCTCTTCTTCCGTAAAACCCCAACACACCACGGCCCCATAGGAAAAGTAAAAAAGATCTCCCTTACTTCTCTGATCATCCTTGATGTGAAAATGGATGACATCGCGAAAAAGCTGAGGCGCCCCCAAACTCTGTAGTTTTTGAAATAAACGGGTATTATCATAAGAGGAAGCTGTACAGTAACACGTGCAACGCATAAAAATTGTCTCTGTTTAAGAACGCTACTATACCCCAAGCCCTATTTAAAAGAAACGTAGAAACGGCAAGTAATTTATTTAAATCGCAGAGAAAAACTATTTTTTCTTGATGAGATTCCCCCTAAAATCTTAAGATGCTCCTTTTCCTTACTTTGCGAGGGTGGCGGAATTGGTAGACGCGCTACTTTGAGGTGGTAGTGGGGTTTCTCGTAGGGGTTCGAGTCCCCTCCTTCGCACTGTTTTTTCAATAAAATTCTATGCTCTGTGCCCTATTCAGTTGCCTAGCTCTTGCCTCTGCACCGATTCAAGACAAAGTTTTGATCTGCGGAATAGGAAAGAATGTGGAACTGGCGACTCCTAACACAATCGCCTCCATCACAGCGCTTGGGAGCCGTTTTTCCGATTACCGCGCCATCATCTACGAAAATAATTCTAAAGACAAGACAAAGGAGCTCTTCCAAGCCTGGGCTAAAGAGAACCCCAAGGTCATTTTCCTCTCAGAACACCTTAAAAAATCCCCCTTTCTCGACCGAACAGAGAAGATCGCAAGGGCGCGCAATAAGGTGCTCGATGAGATCATGAAAAAGACCTACGAAGACTATAAATATGTGATCTGGGCCGATTTAGATTTTTTAGCCCCTTGGGATGTGGAGCACATCGTAGAGACCATCACAAACCCCGAGCAAGAGTGGGACGCTGTCTTTGCCAACGGCTCGTACGACCTTTTTGCCTTTCGCGATGAAGAATTTCCCATTGGATCAGAACTCATCGGCCCCGACTACTGGGGCTATACTCCCCAGCTGAGCATCAACCTCAGCACACACTGGAAAAAGGTGTATTCCGCCTTTGGGGGCCTCGGCATTTACAAGCGAGAAGCGCTCAAGGGCTGTTGCTACTCTGGCACTGTTACCAAAGACCTAGAAGCCCAAGTCGCAAAATGGCTAGAGCGCGCCCGCGCCTTAAAACAAGTGACCCTCAT
>JAHFTN010000088.1 GCA_023269365.1 Chlamydiota bacterium
GGGAGACGGCCCACATCGATAGAAAAAGCAACGCCTCAAGGAGACGCTAAGAGAAGAGATTTTACAATCAATGGGATGTTTTGGGATCCGTTACAAGAAAAGCTCTACGACTTTGTGCAGGGGCAAGTGGACCTCGCTCAAGGGATTATCCGAGCCATCGGAGATCCCCACGAGAGATTCTTAGAAGATAGGCTGCGCATGATGCGCGCTGTGCGCTATGCCACGCGTTTTAATTTTTCTATCGAGCCCGCAACAGAAAAAGCCATTATCTCCCATGCCAAGGGTTTGTTGCCCGCTGTTGCCATGGAGCGGGTTTGGCAAGAGTTTAAGAAGATGGCGCGCTTTTCCCATTTCGACAGAGGGCTTATCCAGCTGCACGAGTTCGAACTTCTCCCCGTCATTTTCCCTCAGCTTAAAGGAGTTTCTTCCGAGGAGGTTAAGCAACGCCTGCTCCCTTTGAAATTTTTCCCAGAAGGGATCCCTGCTATTTGCGAACTAATGGAATTATTTCCTTCTGAGACGCTAGAGCAGTTGTTGGACTTATGCGACTATTTAAAACTTTCCAATGAGGAACGGGCGAGTGTGACATTCCTACACCGAGCGAAACAGCTACTTCAGATGCCAGAGGAATGGCTCTTGCGGCTAGAGAGGGTAGAATGGGTAAAGTTCTATGCAGACCCCCATGCTGAGATGAGTCTTGGTATCGTTGCGGCACGCCTCCCTTACAGGGAAGCTTTTCTAGCTCAGCATAAAAAAAGACAAGGGGCTCTCTCTTCCTACATCAAAAGGGTCATTGAAAAAACTCCCAGGATCAACGCAGAGCACCTCATGGCAGAGGGGATCCGGCCGGGAAAAATTTTGGGCTCCCTGCTCCAAGAGGCAGAAAAAATAAATATCAACCTAGGGATAGAAGATCGAAATGCAATCATTGCGCTTTTGAAAAAATCTCCCCTGTGGGAGTCTTAGAGACTATGTTGAAGAAATTTTACGTCTCTCTTGCATTCATTCTGTTTGCCATCTCCCTTTTTCTGGGAGCAGATCGGTTTTTTCATCACCAGTCGACCCGATTTTCCATCAATAAGATGACCACTGTGTTGGCAAACCCGTTCAAATGGGAACTACCCCCCCTCTCTTCTCAAGAGAAAAGTGAGTTAAGTCATATTCTCAATCAAAAATTTACCTATTATAACAAAGGATCTCAATCCTACGTCTTCATTTCAGAAGACAAGAAGTATATCCTTAAATTTTTTAAGCAACAAAAGTTTACCTCTCGCAGTTGGTTAGCCCATATTCCTTTGTCATTTAATCCGTATTACCAAGAGTATCTATTCAAGCAGAACAAATGTAGATCTGCCCTTGAAGCATTTAAGACAGCGTTTACAGAGTTAAGCCAAGAGACGGGGCTCCTCTATGTGCATATGAGCCCATCCCAGTCGTTCCATCAACGGGTCATGCTCCTAGATAAGAATTCAGAGGGGCACAGCGTGGATTTGGGAAAGATGGTATTTTGTGTGCAAAAGCATGCTGACCTGATCTATTCGCGCATTATAGAACTCATGCATCAAGGAGATGTGGAGGGGGCTAAAAAAATCATTAGCTCCGTATTTTCCCTCATTGACCACCTAGGAAAGAAGGGGGTTGTAGACAATGACCCCATTTTGCGAAAAAATTTTGGTCTCATCGAGGATGTAGCCGTACAGATCGACATTGGCAAACTGCGCATCGACCCTTCCCGAGGAAAAAACCTCCTCTACAAGCAAGAGATAGGGAGCATCACGCACAGCTTCAAAGTCTGGATCGAAACCTACTACCCAGAGCTCTCTTCTCATTTTGAGCAATGCCTCCGGGCCGCAATTTCTTAACTCGACTTTGTACAAAATTCCGTGCGAGACCGGGCCCGAGACCGTTACCGAACCGAAGGCCGCGACATCTTTGTTAGCATAGCTTCTATACGCAATATACACAAAAAAACTCAAAAGTTGGACTTGATTCAGCCCAATCAAGAAAAAAATAACAAGATATTAGGATGGACAGGATAGGAATCCAGTTCAGGTTTGTTCGTCTGATCTCATAAGGGCATGGATTTTCTGTCTTAGTTGCTCTACCTCATCTAATTCGTTGGGATGATGCAGGCGTTTGTATTCCAATTTCTGTTGTCCAAAATTAATCAGCAGTCCAACTGATATCCCTGATGCCTTTAAATAATTTATAACCTGCGCTTTATGCTCTGGCAACTGAAATGGAGGAATGGGTGCAAAATATAGTGAAATGTGTGCTTCAAGCTGCGTAGTTTTCGGAGAACGAATCCTCGGTATCGGTTTCGGGCCCGGTTTCGCACGGAATTTTGTACAAAGTCGAGATCAAGTATCTTAATGTTCAGGAATCCATTAAGTAAATCCAAAACTGAATTTGTCCAAGGCTTAACTGCCCACATTTTTGAAAGAAGGCTATTTAAAAAAATAGGCCTTTCTGTTACTTAAGGATTAGACAAGGCACTTTTACAATGACTAGCAAACGTTTGCGTTGGATTTTTTATTTTTCTCTTCCCTTTGCTTTACTAGCGCTTCCCTTTACAACCCACTTTAGCTGGGGCAAGTATTTTAACACGATTGTCCTCCAGCCACAAAAAACGGGGATTACCACATTTCAGTACAATGATGAAAAGAGAGGGCGCCCTCTTGTTACAGAGGTGTGGTATCCTGTGGATATCCAGAGCCCCTCACAGGCAGCACTTGGGTTCTGGATGCGCTGTGACGAGGCGCGAGATGTGCCTATGAGCACGAAAAAAGCGCAATACCCTCTTATCATGATGTCTCACGGCAGTGGAGGAGATCGCTATACCATCTCTTGGTTAGCGGAGGTGCTAGCTTCTAATGGATATATCGTAGCTGCCATGGATCACTATGGGAACACGTGGAATAATAAAATCCCTGAGCTCTACATACAGCCTTGGGAAAGACCGGCAGATATCTCGTTTGTGTTAGATCAACTTTTAAATGATTCCTGGCTAAAAGAGCATATCGATCTTAGTCGGATCGGTTTTGCCGGATATTCTTTGGGAGGAGCTACCGGCATTTGGGTCGCAGGAGCAGAAGCTGCCCACCTCGATGCCGCGTCGGTTAAGAAGTATGCTTCCCAAGACCTAGAAGGGATCATTTCTCTAGACCTTGTCGATACGATGAATTTTGAAAAAGCAAAACATTCTTATCGGGACCCGCGGATCTCTGCAGCGGTTGTCATGGCCCCCGCGCTGGGATGGGTATTTGATGAGCAGAGTTTAAAAAATATCGACATTCCCATTTTCATCATCGCACCAGAAAACGATCTCGTCGTGCCAACGGAGATGAATGCGAAGGTCTTTGCAAAAAAAATTGCAAAAGCGACACTTAAAATCCTCCCAGGAGAAGCGACTCATTATGTCTTTCTTAACAGAGCGACAGTTGTTGGGAAACGGTTTCTAGATAAGAGGTATTGTGAAGATCCCGCGTCTATCGATAGAAAGAAAATTCACGATTTTATTGCGAAGAATTCTGTGGATTTTTTTAATAAACAACTACAATAGGCTTGCTACCGTAGCATTTCTTCCTGTCACTTTATCTCGGCGGTAAGAGAAGTAGTGCTCTGGATTGGAATAGGTGCAGATTTCTGCAATCTGTATATGGTGGGAAAGGATTCCACACTGTTTCAACTGGTCCCTTGCGATCTCCCAAAGGTTGAAGTGGTGTGTCTCATTTTTAAAGGCCCAAAATGAGGGAGGGAACTCCTTTTTGTAATGGATAAATTCGGAATGGTTGGGCCCTAAGCTAGGGGCAATGCACACAAGGGTGTCTTTTGGCAGAGTTCCAAAATCCCTCCCCATTTTCTGTAGGGTAGCTTTATAGATATTTTGAACAAGGCCTCGCCAACCGGCATGGACGACGGCTAAAGCCTTATGAAGAGGATCATAAAAAATGGCGGCTTGACAGTCCGCATGCATAACCATCAGGGGGAGCCCCGGTTGCCCCGTGACCAATCCATCACAAGAGGGAGTTCTTTTTTCGAGAGCCTTGACGAGAGCGAGCTCACATCCATGAACTTGATTTCCATAGAAAAGAGAAGGCACTCCAAGAGCTCGAGAGATGCGCTTGTGATTTTCTTTTACAGCTTCTGCCACATCACCAAAACGCTCTGTCACATTAAGCGTTCCAAAGGGGGGCTGGCTCACGCCGCCATTGCGCAGAAATACGCCCTGGATAAGTCCAGGAATCTCGCTTAATAGCTCAAATTCCAACCACTGGAGATCTTCTTTTTGTTTTAAAAGCACAAGTCCTCTTAGCATAAAAAAACCGCTTTTTCACGAGGGAAATCCCTCGCAAAAAAACGGTTTTGATAAGGAGGTCATCCTAAATTACTTAGTAGCCTCAGGGCTTGTTTTCCCTGCATTAACGACTTCTGCAGTTTTCATCTCTTTTGCTGTAAGCATGTGCTGTAATGCTTCATTTGCATTGGCACCGTTCTTTACAGCAACGATAACCGCTTGTCTCTGTTCTGCAGAAAGTTTATCGCAAAAAGATTTGCGGTTTTGATCATTGAGTGTTGCAGAAAAAGCTTGCTCATCAGCAGATAACTTGCTTTCTGTAGCTTCTAAAGCTTTTTGAGCTGTTGTCACAACTTGATTCTTTTGAGCAGATGCCGTTAGGGCATTTGCTTGTTCTGCATTTGCAGATACGCCGACAGCCAAAGCAGCTACGGCTAACATCATCGCGTACTTCTTCATATTTTTAATCTCTCCTAAGATTCTAAGCAAAACACTTACCTAGTATGGGAACTACTGTAGGAATATCTCTCTTTTTTTGTCTACATATAGTTCCAAATTCTCTCAAAAAAGGCAAATCTTTACAAAACTTGAGCTTTCAATAAAATTATTTTTTGCTTCTTGGTGGCGGCGTTGCATTCATCGGTAATTAAGCCACTTATACTCGGCTCTGCTGATTAATTCAGCCGCGCCGAGTATAAAGTCCAGTCTTGGCAAAGAAATCCACTTGTGCTGATTAGGGGCCATCATTATGCTACGAAAAATAGAAAGAAACATACACAAGGCTGTATTTTGGCTAGATTTAAACTGTCTTTATTCTTGATTTTTTCTTGTTGTACCCTTTATTTAGTTTCAAATGAAACAGGTGAGGTTCCTCCACAGCGCAAAACGCTTTTAATTTTATCTAGCACAGGGGGTGGAGGGCACTTGGCAGCGTGTAATACTTTGGCGCAGTTGGTAGGGGAAGAATACGATTTGAAGGTCGTTTATCCGATTAATGAATTGAGAATTTGGGGAGTGCCCTCTTGCGAAGAGATCTATAACAAGATGTTAAAAAAGGGGTGGATTCGCTCGATGAATTTCATTGTGCGGCATGTTGTCCCTACGATTTTTCGCTCGCGTCAAGGTAAAGTTGAAAAAATCATTACCTCTTATATTAAAGCTCACCACCCAGATCTTGTCATTTCCTTAATCCCCTTTATTAATTATTCTGCCTCAGAGGCAGCGCGAAAACAAAGCCTTCCTTTCCTTGTAATTACAACAGACAATGATTTAAGAAATTGGGCTTTTGAAATGGAAAAAGCTCAGCATCCTCAGATGCGCATCACCATTGGAGCAGATTTGCCGACGACACGAGAGGTCTTGCTTAAAAAACACATTCCAGAGCGCATGATAGAGACAATTGGGCTACCTCTACGCTCTGAGTTCTTTTCCCTAAAAAACAAAGAGCAGGCTTTGGATTCTCTTCCTAACCAGAAACGGATTTTAATCATGATGGGAGGCGTAGGTGGGGAAGTTGCTTACGATTATACAAGAAAAATTGGAAAAATTCCTCTAGGGGTTCACCTCATCGTCATTGCGGGGCGCAACAAGAAGCTCAAAGAGGATTTAGAAAACCTACAACTCGATCCGTCCAATGCACTTTCTGTATTTGGTTACACGAATGAGGTAGCGGGGTTGATGGCTATATCGGATGTCATCATTACAAAGCCGGGGCCGGGGACGATCAACGAAGCATTGGCAATGAGGCTGCCTATGCTCATCGACCATACGAACACCTCTTTATTTTGGGAGAGGGCTAATGTGGATATCGTATTAAAGTATGGCGTAGGACAAAAGGTAAAAAAATTTAATGACCTTGAAGAGTTGCTCACCTCTTATCTGCAGAACTCTGAAATGAAAGAGCGGCTCAATCGCTCTTTTTTTAATGTTCCCTCGAATCAATTTCATTTGCGTATCCCTCAGCTCATCCAAGAAATGCTTTCTTCTCCTTATGAGCCTATCCCAGTAAACGAAGAGGCCCTTAGTTCCGTTAAAAATCAAGATCGATAACTTTCTAAACGAGAGAGCCACCCTGGCAGCCATTGCTCTTCATGGCGCTCTTTGGGGGCGCGGTCTACTCTTTGTATCAACACCCGCTTTGCCGTCTCTATGAACGCTGCCGAGGGGTCATCGTATTGACTTGGCATCCCTTCTAAAACTTGTTGTAATCCCCACCCTTTTCCTTGGTAGCGCTCCGTTGGGGAAAATCCCGATCCCTTGAAATGTAAATAGTCGATGAGTGCAAATTTCCCTAAAGTCGATTGTCCTAAATTTTTTATATGCTTTAATAGGATTATTTGTTGAGTGGCAGACACATTTTTGAGGAGGGTTTGCAAAAAGAGCTCGAAGCGATTTACAATGAAAGTGGCCTGTAGCGAGAGCGTTTTAAATAAAAACTCTTGAAGTTCTTGTTTTTTTGTGTCCTG
>JAHFTN010000089.1:0-4335 GCA_023269365.1 Chlamydiota bacterium
TAGTGATGCGGCGGTGCTGCTGCTCGTGCACCTCTTTGAGAGTTTTAAACAAGGTGTCTAGGTTGCGGCCCGTTTTTCCTGAAGCAAAAATGAGAGGGCAATGGAGGAGGAAGGGGGTGTCGATCTCAAAGCTCTTTTTGCAGTGCTCCATCCGAAATCCTTTGACAAGGTCCCATTTGTTAAAGAGCACGACACACCCCTTCCCCTGCTCCTCGATCTCTTTGGCAATCCGCTTTTCTTGGGTCGTCATCCCCCTTTCCGCATCGACGATGAGCACGCAGACATCGGCACGCTCAAGAGCCCTTTCTGTGCGCACGGCAGCAAATTTATCGACCACCTCATGCTCGGCGCTCTTCCTGCGGATCCCGGCGGTGTCGATGAGGGTAAATTTATCTTCTCCCACCTCGAGGGTCACATCGATACTATCTCGCGTAGTGCCCGCAATCGGACTTACGACACAGCGCTCTTCTTGCAAGAGGTGGTTGACGAGGGTGGATTTGCCGACGTTGGGCCTTCCGACGATGGCGATCTTGATAGAGGGGTCTTGAAGAGGCTCTTCCTCTGGCAATGTGAGCCCTTCGAAGGCTGCTTCTAGGAGCTCTGCAATGTGAAAGCTCTGCGTGGCAGAGACCCCAATCATTGTGCTAATTCCAAGGCAATAAAAGGGGTAGAGCAGCTCGAGCTTGCCAAAATCATCGACTTTATTGACAGCGAGAACCACTCGCTTGCCCGTGCGCAGTAGCAACCTTGCGACAAAGCTGTCGAGCGCCGTAACGCCGACGGTGACATCGACGACCATAATGAGCGCATCGGCCTCCACAATCGCAATCTCTGTCTGGCGGCGGATCTCCTCCTGGAAAGGGATTTTGGACTGGGGATTGATCCCTCCCGTATCGATCACCTCAAAGGGCTTCCCAAAGCAGTCAGCTTCCGCATAGAGCCGATCGCGCGTGATCCCTTCCGCCTCATCGACAATCGCAATTCGTTTTTTACAGATCCGATTAAATAGCGCCGACTTGCCGACGTTCGGGCGTCCCACGAGGGCTACTTTGAGTGTTTTCTTCTTCATGCGCATCAGTTTTAGAGTATTAAGGACGGGGATGATACTTGAAGCGGAATTAAAACACCAGACGTAGAGGCAATGAAATTAAAATAAACTTTTTACAACTGAAAGAGGGAGTTGCACATTAAATTAAACTTTACTGAATTGCACATTTCAGTATTGTTTGCTACAATAGCACCCCATCAAGAGGTACCGTATGTCTACAAGAACCGTCCCAATAAGAACTCAGAGAATCACACTCGATGTCCCTTCCGCACAACACAAAAAAATAAAAATGATCGCTTCTATGATGGATTTATCCATTAAGGAACTCATGCTCATGAGCTTCGAAGAATTCATGCATAAAAAATACAATAAAGTGACAGAAAAAGCCATCAAGCAAACGCTAGCAGGAAAAGATATAAAAAAATTCAAAACCCTCGATGATTTAATCGAAGATTTGGAAAACTAATGCTCAATCCCATCCGTTCTAAGCACTTTAAAGAGGCTTTATCTCGCGAACTTGCCCTCCCCCAATGGCTAAAGTCCAGTCTTAAATAAAATTTAATTTATATCTTGGTCGATTTGGCGCAGTAGAGCCATCAACTCTTCTTTATTCAGCCCTTTGATCTGGTCTTGCTCGTCAAAGCCGATCACCCCTTCCATTAGGGTGAGTTTTTTTTCAATAAGGCGGTGGATATGCTCCTCGATCGTTCCCTTCGTCACCATCTTGAAGACTTGCACACCCCGGTTCTGCCCTATCCTGTGGACCCTGTCGGTCGCTTGATTTTCCCTCGCGGGATTCCACCACCTGTCGTAATGGATGACGACAGAAGCTGACACGAGGTCTACCCCCACGCCGACAGCTTGGAGTGAGGCAACGAAGACCTCGCAGGTGGGGTCCTGTCGAAACCTTTCTAGCTGCTCTTTTCGATCACGCGTTGAGCCTCGAATTCCCGCATAGCCGATCTTATGCTCATCGAGATAGGCTTGGATCATATCGAGCATGTTGGGGTATTGGGAAAAAATCACCACCTTCTGCCCACTGTCGCGGATCTCTTGCAGAAGCTCGATAAAAAGGTCCCACTTTCCCGATTTGTGGTGCTGAAATTCTGCGTACTCTTTTGTGATGAGACAAGGATGATCGCAGATTTGCTTAAGAGAAGAGAGGAGGGAGAACACATGGAGGTAAGGGACCGATTCCCCTGCGCCATCGAGCTCTTTGAATAGAGATTGCTTATGCAGAAGATAAGTCTTTTTATAGAGTTCACTTTGCTCTTCAGACAGGTCGCAATAGGCGATCTCTTCAATCTTTTCGGGGAGCTCTTTTAATACCTCACTTTTCTTCCTGCGCAAAATAAAGGGTTGGATGAGGCGGGAGAGGAGTTTTTTCTTCTCGGGGTCTTGATTTCTCTCGATTGGATTCACAAAGAGCTCTTTAAATTGCGCCTCCTGGGGCAGGTAGGAGGGGACGATCAGATCGAAGAGCGCTTTAAGCTCGAGGAGCCGGTTTTCAATGGGCGTGCCACTGAGCCCCAGACGCATCTGGGCTTTAATCTTCTTGAGTGCTTTATGGGTCTGTGAGCGGTGGTTTTTGGCGAGCTGCAGCTCATCGAAGATCGCCACATCAAACTCGAGCTGGGAAAGAGCTTCAATCTCTCCACGCAAAGTACCATACGAGGTCAAGAGGAGATCGACCCCCTCGTGAAACAGCTCCAAAGAGCGCAAGACCCCATAGAACACAGACACACGAAGAGACGGGAGGAAGGTTTTGAGCAGCGTTTCCCAGTGGTAGATCACAGAGGTCGGGCAGACCACCAAAATCTTTGAGGTCTTTTCATTTTTGAGTGCGGCAATGAGCCCCATCGCCTGGTGGGTTTTTCCGAGGCCCATCTCGTCGCAAAGAAGCCCCGATAGGCCGTGTTGGTATAAAAACCAAAGCCACTTTACTCCCACCTCTTGGTAAGAGCGAAGAGAGCTTTTAAATCCCGTTAGATCGGGAGGGGTCTCTGTCTGCAAAGAAAAGAGCTCTCGAAGCTGTAGACACTGTTTCTCTCCTTCTTTTGCCACGCAGATCTCTTCAAAGGCGCTCAGGCGGAGCCATTGCAGTGTCGTTAAGCGCAGCCGTTTTCCTTTGAGCTGCCACTGCTTTTTTGTGATCGTCTTTAACCAATTGAATCGAGGCTGCTTGAGAAGAAGACACCCCGCAGTGGAGAAGAGGTAACGCCTATTTTCCTGTACCGCTTTCCATACGGAGAACAACTCTTCACAGCCCACATCGGTTTGCAATTCGGCTTCGATCACCCATTCTGTCGCCTTTTGAGAGCGGCTCTTTTGAAACCGGTGTAGCAAGAGGCTCAAGGTATGAGGCTTTTTCAGGGCGTCTGGAATCGAGAGGATCCAGGGGCGCAAGACCTCTAGTTCACAGAGTACGAAATACGCCTCGTCTTCCTCGGCAATGCTTTTGGGTTTAAGATAAGCTTCGGGGAGCCTTTGCTCTTGGGGGATTTCGAAAAAACCTTGGTCTGGCACATAGACAAATTCTTCAAAGAGTTGTATGGGGAGATGGGTACAAGAGGTTTCCCATGCAAAGTGGGGATAGATCTCGATTCCCCCTGTGGCATTGAGGACAATGTTTAACCCACTCTTCTCCAAAGGGCAAGTTGCAGTGAAAAACCCCTTCACCGCCTCGAGCTCCTCTTTATGCAACCGGATGAAGGGCGCCACTTGCTGTTTTTGTAGATACGTCTGCGAAGGGATCGGGCTCACCCCTTTGCCCACCTTTTTAGAGAAAAACCCTTTCTCTTTGAGATAGATCCACTCCCCAAAGTCGATCATCTCTTCAGAGTGATCTAGCATGTCCACCAACGCAAAAAACCGCAACTCCCCCTCTTGAGACACGCTGAAATGCAGATTCGATTCGATCCTGTATACATGTGTTGTAAACCCTTCAAAGCCATTTAAAAATACCCGGTGGTGGTTGATGAAGTCGTTCATCTGGGCGTGGGCAATGATTTTTTCCACCCCTTCAAAGAGCATCTCCTCAAGGCAGTAAAACCCTTTGTTGTGCAAGTAGACCCAAGGGCCGAAGTAGACAGAATCCTCATGGAGAAGATCCCCCTTCTGAAAGAGGTAACACACGATATGCAGCTGCCCTTTTGGATCGAAATAGAGATCATACTGGGCCCTTTGCCCCTGGGAGTGAAAGGGGATCCCCACAAGATACTTTCTCACAACAGAGGGGTATTTTGACAAAAGGGCCCCGACTTTGTTCTGTGCAATCACCTCTTCGT
>JAHFTN010000089.1:4345-6749 GCA_023269365.1 Chlamydiota bacterium
CTAACCGCTGCGGAAAAAAACCTTGCCCCGGAACAAATACCCACTCCCCTACAGCAATTCCCGGTTCCGTTTTTTCTGCAAGCTCAGAAGACGCCCCCATTTTTTCCACAAGGAAACAGCGCCTCTTCACATCATAGTGAAGCGCCAGCAAACGATAGGCCTGAAATTCATGCACAGTAAAGGGGGTCTCCACAGAGGGAAGTGACGGGATTAGCCTCTGCCAGTTGGCCTCTGCGATATAAAAGCTGACCTCGAGTGCAGCAAATGCAATATGTGCCCACTGAGGCAGTTTTCCTTCTGGCCCCTCAAAACGGATCTGGTATTTTTTCCCCTCTTCTTGAAGGGAGATCATCCACTTTGCCAGATCAGACCAGAAGCAGAGCTCATACTGCAAACTCTCGCTCGGCCGCCCCGCCTTCCACAGCCCAATCTCCTCAGGAGAGAGGTTGGAAAATTTAAGCGACGTCTCCTCCGTTTCCACCGCCCGATCGAAGAGCAGTTCCTTCAAGCGCCGCTTCCCCTCCAGAGTTTTCCCTCTCAATACAAAGAGTTGCTTCCCCGTGACAGAAGCCGCCCTGTACCCAGAAGAAGATTTTTTAAGAGAAGAAGCGTCATACCCATGCCGATGGCATGCCATCTGACAGAGCTGATTCCAGAAGCTAGAGCGGAAACGGACATGCAGCGGCTCACAGGAGCCACGAAAGATCGTCTCATACGACGCTGCCAGATGGATACACGGCTCATTTGTCGCAGAGCAGCTACAAAAAGAATCGAGGACCACCCCTTGATCACTCAGCTGCAAAAAGGGCCAAAACCGCTGCTTTTTCCCCACCTCGACCTGATACGTCCCCTCGGAAAACTGCACCCGGACAGCCCCCTTCGACGCAAGGAGTTCCTTGAGCGCTTTTGCATACTTTGGAGAGGCAAACGGATTATTCATACGGTTTTTTCACAGATACAACACGTCCTAGGTTCTAGGGTGCCCTATTGGCAATAAGATTGCAACTGTGTGGGAAGAACTCATTTTTTAAGTTATTTTTGATCTATAATTAAATGTTTAATTTAACGTAAAATATTTTAGTGTGATTTTAGTTTTAATTAGTATATTATATGCACAAACAAGAGGTTTACAATGAATTGCAAACAAGCGACTTTAAATCTTTATAAATCCGATGCTAGATATGGAGACAGTTTACTTCAGCCCCAACGCTGGTGCCACCGCCAATGGAGCCATCTAAGCACTTCTCTAGACCCAACGGGATACCGCTGCTTTGAGGTTGCCAAACGAGTGGGATTATTTGTAGTTTTGCTCCTAACAACTCTTCCCTCTTATTTTCTCACCATTCCGGGGGTGCTATTCAAGGCCTGTCAAAATCAGTCTCAACCTTAACTCGATAAGCCTTACATACATAGCATTTCTCTTGAGCATATCGATAGGGGGCTGCGAATCCCTTTTAGCAAATTGCAAGTAGTACAAAAAGAACAATGGCTCCGGGCCCCCGACCTCATTTCAAGAGTAATGGATTTTTTAAATCCGAAGCAGACGCCCCGCTTACCCCAACTCTATGACTCTGTGGATGAGCGCCGCATATTCATGCAGGTAAGCCAGTCTGTTCATGCTGTATGGCAAGAGCGAATATTTTCTATACTGGCAGGGCGCTATTTAGAAAGTGGACTTAATAACGCTGCGAGAATTTTAAACCAACAAAATTCTCTAGATTTTTTAGAAGCTGTTTTTCACTCTCATCCAGCCCGTCTAGATTTATTTAAAAATAAACGTCCGTGTCAAAGCACTGAGGTCTCTTCATTAGATCCCCTTATTTTTAAAGAAATAAAAGAGCACTTATTGATCAAGACACATCTAGACTACCAGCCGTGGTTTAAAAACGACAGCGTCTATCGAGCTATTGCAACATCGATGAAGGGGTCGTATAAAGCCTTTAACGAGATCCCCCAACTAAGCGTCTCAAACATCCCCGCAATTACAACAAAGCTTATACAAAGTTCAGATGGATGCTATATAAATAAAAGCTTTTGCCGTGGATACATCAAATCCTCTGGCGTAAAGTTTTTTGCCTTGCGTCTACGTCTGGAATACGAGGGAGTTTTTCCCCTAAATGGCAAAAGCAACAGGATGTCCATTGCCCTTGTTTTTACACAAAACAGAAATAACATCTGGTCCCAAGAAGAAAATGAGATGTTACCAAAAGGACAGATTCATTTAACGTCCCAAGACCATCTAAAAGGGATCGTCGAGCTTCTGCAACCCAAGAAGGACTGGTATAAGCCAAGCGCCTCTCTGTTGTCCCTGTTTAAAACGAAACAACGGAGCCGCCCTTGGATAATGGATCCACAGCCTTGTATAAACGTTTGCTTATGAGAGGCTTATTGGGTCATAATACGC
>JAHFTN010000090.1 GCA_023269365.1 Chlamydiota bacterium
CAAAATCGAGTACTCTGCTTTTTAAGTCTTTTCCAGCAGGTTCCCAAGCTGCTTCTTGGCCTACATATTCAAGTATGTCCTGCGCAGAGGAAAGTCACTTACCGCAATTGAAGTCAAAAGCAATGCAAATTTTTTAACCCATTCTGGAATGGATCTTTTTGTCAGTCGGTACAACCCAGACCGATCCCTTCTTGTCGGAAATACGGGAATCCCCCTCGAGACCTTTTTAACCACTTCCCTAAGTGATTTTATCGGATAAACCCCTTCTGTCGCAGCCCTTCTTGGTTCTCGATTACATACTTGGGAAAAGACGCGTCGATAGCGACAGGGGTTGTTGCGGCCAAGGTATCGCGGAACTGCTGCCCGCTTCTCCACTTCTCTACATTTTTGATGTCGTGGGAGTAGGAGGCGAGTTTCAGAGCCCAGCGATCGATCCCTCCCATGGAGGTGAAGTGCCAACCCGCCTCTTTTAAGAGGGAAATTTTAGAGAGGTGGTTTTTGCGCATCCCCCTCGGTTTCCTATTGCGTAATTTGCGCGCTTGAAGAGGGGTGATTTTTTTTAATGTGCCGTAGGTGGTGCAAAATGTGCCAGGCCAAAGGCCTTGGTAGCAGTTGAGATACCCATAATACATCTTCTGCTCGCAGACGATAGCTTGCGCCTCGTGGAGCTGTTGCATAATTTGTGGGATACAGTCTCCTCTGACAATCTCGTCGAGATCAGAGAGTAAAATCACATCGTTTTTATGGCAGGACTTAAGAGCGCGCATCACCTGCTCGCGCTGGTAGCGCTCCCTTTCCCACGGATTAGTTGTCTCTAAACGCTCTTGCACGATGACATGGAGGATTTTGTCCTTGAATTTTTCAAACCGAGGGGCGTTTTCTGCGAAGTGGAGGGGTTTGTCTTGACCGCGGAATGTCTCACAAGCTTCGACGAGTACAAAATAATCGACATGAGGGGCCATCTCGTTCAAGCGAATTTCCAAAAGCTCCAGCTCGTTAAAGAAAAGGAAACAGTCGTAGATTTTGGGTTTTTGCTCTTGAGAGGAGGAGTAGAAAAATAGAAGAGCGATGATCAGTGCGCTCAAGCTAAAAATAAGTGTCTTTTTCAGAGCAATCTCCTTATAATCTTAAAAAGATTAGCAAGGAAAATATGAAGAAGTCAAAGTTTTTTCTCTTCCTCCTACTTTGCATCCCCTGTTACTGTGACAAAACTCTTGTCATCATCACAGGAAACGTGCGGGGATCGAGTCTTGCTCATGAGAGTTTAGAGCGCCACCTCTTGAAACCCTGCCAAGCTGACCTGTTCCTATGTACACAAACTCCTTGTGATCGATCCTCTTACCTCTACAAGCTCGCGACCTACATCGAAGAGTACCCTCCTGCTGACGACTGGCGCCTTGTCATGGATGAGGTGTCTAGGGAGCTCTTTGGAGAGCTCCGCTGGCGCAAATACAAGCCGACCTTGCTAGACGAGTGTTTGGTAGGCAAATACGACCGCTTCGACAAGTGGACGGGGATCGGCTCTGGTTTTCTCACTCTATACGTGCGCTACCATGCACTGAAGTGGCTTGAGAAAACAGGTGTTTTAGCCCACTACGACAGCTTTGTGATTTCACGCTCCGATTTCTACTACGTGGCGGACCACCCCTCTATCTCCTCGCTCCTCGCTAAAAATGTCCATGTCGCCATCCCCTTTGCAAAGGCAGACCATGGAGGGATCTGCGATCGCCATGCCGTTGTCGACAGGATGGGGTTGCAAGCCTATCTCGGCGCCCTTGAGGTGTTTCTAGAGTTCCATCCCGAATATGGACCCTATTCCAACATCGAAGCGGTCCTTGCCGCTTCCCTTTTCAAGGTCCACCGGCTCAAGCCGAGGCGCTACCTGTCCCCTAGCTACACCGTTCGCTCTGATAGCGATGGAGCCCTCACCTGGTCGCGCGGCCAGCGTCGAGATGTCAACGGCCTATGGATCAAGCAAGAAGATGAGTACAAAGAAGCCCAAACTTGCCGTCCCCCCAATGGCTAAAGTCCAGTATAAGGTAAAAAAATTTTACTGTATTTTGATGCGAAGAAAATTTTTTACATTAAATTACTTAATGTAAATGACTTATAATAGCTGTGCTGTTTTTTTATGCATAGCACTGCACAGTAAAACGCACAGCTATACTACCATGAGCACCCTATGATTGAGCAGCTACTAGCCGAGAACGAAGGTAAGACAATTGAGTTCAAGGAAACAACCCGTTCTTTAAGCGGGATTGTAAAGACCGTGGTGGCCTTTGCAAACAGTGCGGGTGGTACGATTATTATTGGAGTAAAAGATAAAACTAAAGACCTAGTAGGTCTTTCTGAGGTTCTGTCTGAGGAAGAGAGGCTGGCTAATGCGATTACAGATAGCATTTTTCCTCTTCTAACTCCTGACCTAGAAGTACAATCCATACGCGGCAAGGAATTGTTAATCATTCACGTGTCTCACAGTATAGGCCCTTATTATTTGAAATCCGAGGGTCCCGAACTGGGTGTTTATGTGCGCTTTGGATCTACGAATCGCTTAGTTGATGCCGAAATGCTCGATTCGTTGCGTCTCCTAGCTAAGAAAGTTTCCTATGATGAACTTCCTCATCCACAAGGGCGTTTAGACTCGGAAGTGATGAAAAATGTTTTTGAATGGGTTGGGAAGAGATCGACAGCACAGACACTCGAAAACTTGGGAATCGAGACCTCTCGAAGCGGCAAGAAATATCCGAATACTTGAAAAAAGAGAATGCTGTTAGCGCAAAATCGTCTATGAAACTTTGGAAAGTATCAGCTCGAACAACCAGGGTTCGTTTAAAACAACTTCAGAAAGAAGGGATTATTGTGCGTATTGGAACATCAGAAAATGATCCAGGCGCTTCGTACATTTTAGCAAAACGTTCTCCATAAAAAGAATAACCCCAAGGAACTTCAAAAGTGGGTTTTCCTCGGCGCAAGGTCAGGGCGACTCCTTTAGAAAAACCCGCTTTTGAAGTTGTTTGTGTATAGAGGGAGATTTTTCTATGAAATAAAACTCCGTTGTACATAAAATTACGCCACTTTTATAAGGGGCTTATTCAAGGAAAATTCATGCGCAGCATTCGACTCAAAAAACTCAAAAAGACGATCAGCGGGGGGAGCATCATCCCCGAGGTGAGTCTGCAAATCCCGGCGGGGAAGTTTTTCGCCCTTTTGGGCCCAAGCGGATGTGGGAAGACGACGCTGCTGCGTTTGATTGCGGGCTTGGAAACGGCCGATTCGGGACAGATTTTTCTAGGAGACCAGGAGATCACAGACTGGCCGATCCACAAGCGGCCCATCAATATCGTATTTCAAAATTACGCCTTATTCCCTCATCTGGATGTCTTTGACAACGTCGCCTATAGCTTAAAACTCAACAAATTGGGAAAAGAGGAGATCGAAAGAAGAGTCGTCAAGATCCTCGAAGCCTTTCATCTCCAAGACCATATCTATAAGCTGACCTCTCAACTTTCTGGAGGACAGCAGCAGCGAGTAGCCCTTGCAAGGGCCATTGTCAATGAGCCCGACGTGCTGCTTCTCGATGAACCGCTCGCGGCTCTAGACTTTAAATTGCGAGAGAGGATGCTCCTTGAATTGATCGAGCTGCAGGATAAATTGAAGACGACATTTATCTACGTGACGCATGATCAGTTTGAAGCGCTTACAGTGGCAGATCAGATGGCCATTATGAACCATGAAGGGAAGATCGAACAGATAGGTACCCCCAAAGAGATCTACGAGTTTCCCGTCTCCTCTTTTGTAGCTAAATTTGTGGGAACGACTAATATTTTAAGCGGTCAGCTTAGAGACCTAGAAACAGACCCTGAAATCGAAATCCCCTCTTTGGGGAGGTTTAAAGTCAGTATCCCTTACAAAAAGCCCTGGATGCAAGAGGGATGTGAGATGATGATCAGTCTGCGTCCTGAAAAGATTTTCATCTCTAAAAAACTCGTGAAGAAATTTTCAAACACCCTCAAAGGGACTGTCCAATCGATCGTGTACCATGGGAGATCGACCCAATATAACATTTTGCTGCAGAACCAAAAACGAATCCAGGTGTTTGAGCAGAATGAGGAACATTTTCCTCAAGAGGTGATCGATTACGACAACGAGGTGAATTTGTACTGGCAAAAAGAGAATGTGGTCATCTTAGAAAAATGAACATCAAATTTATCCCCAGACCTCCCGACTCAGAACTCCCCTTTTCCATTGGGGCGCCTGCCATGCTCTGGCAGATCTTGTTTTTTTATCTGCCGCTTGCCATTTTGGCGATCTCCAGTGTCCTGCGATTCTCCCCTATCAACGCCTTTGAGGGGTTCACCTTCGAGAAGATCTCTTTTTTTCTCCGCCCCCTGTATTTCAGGGTGATCCTCTCCTCCTTTTTTTTAGCACTTGGAAATGCTTTGCTGTGTCTTGTAGTGGCTTACCCTTTAAGTTTTTTTCTAGCCTTTGCTAAAAAGCGGAATAAAAATCTTTTTCTGTTTTTGCTTATCGTCCCCTTTTGGACCAATTTTCTCTTACATATTTATGCCTGGTTTTTTGTCCTTGAAAAAGAGGGGTTTTTAAATAATCTTCTCCTGAAGTTAAGCCTCATCGGAGAACCTTTCGCTTTTCTAAATACCCCTTTTGCCATCATGGTCATGATGGTCTACTATTACCTTCCCTTCATGGTGATGCCTCTTTATTCCTCTTTGGAAAAGATGGATTTGCGCCTCGTGGAAGCCTCCTTGGATCTGGGAGCGAGCTGGGGACAGACGCTGCGGCGCGTGGTGCTCCCCTTGACAAAGCGAGGACTTAAAGCGGGCTTTTTTCTCGTCTACATCCCCTCCTTCGGGGAGTTTGCGATTCCCGAGCTCATGGGAGGAGACAAGTGGATGTTTGTGGGCACGGCTATTGCCACCTACATCTTAGGAGATGGAACGGGGTCTTTGGGGGCGGCTTTCACGCTCATCGCCTCTCTTTTCCTACTCGTGACAACCGCCCTATTTTATTGGATCATCAATCGCTTAATCCCGGGAAAATAAGATGCTAAAGGGAGGGAAAATCGGACGGCTCAGCATTCTTATTGCAGTCACTTGCACCTACTTATTTTTGTATATCCCCTTAATTGTCCTGCTCGTCTTCTCTTTTAATACGGAAGGATTCCCTTCTCCTTGGAAGGAATTTACCTTTAAATGGTATAAAGAGCTCTTCCATGCAAACCACCTCTGGGCCTCTTTTCTCAACTCCCTTATCGTTGCCATCTGCTCAACGGGCATCAGCTTGACGATGGGCGTTTTTCTCCTCTTCTATGGCGCTCAAGGAGGGCGCATCAGCAACTTCCTCAACCTCTTCTACGGCAACCTCGTCATCCCAGAAACGGTCCTTGCCGTCAGCTTGCTCGGGCTATTCACCCTGATTTCGATCCCCTTGGGACTTGTCACCCTCGTGCTGGCCCATACGGTGTTGGGCCTCGGTTTTGTCATTCCGATCGCCTACGCCCGATTTTCTGAGTTAGATTATAGGATGACAGAGGCCTCCTTGGTCTTAGGCGCCACGCCTGTGCAGACGTTCTTTAAAGTCACCCTCCCCCTTCTGAGGCCTGCTCTCATCGTGTCGGGACTGCTCGTCTTCGTGATCTCTTTTGACGACTTCATCCTCTCCTACTTCTGCGCAGGGAGCACGTCACAAACTCTATCGCTCTATATCTTATCGATGCTCCGCTCGGGGATCTCTCCGCTCGTCAATGCCCTCTCTGCCGTCCTGCTGCTCTTGAGCTCTCTTCTTGTCATAGCCTTTTTTACCATTGCTCAAAAATCGCGCACACGCATCTTCTAGAGAGGAGACTCATGAAAAAAATAGCGATTCGTTCGGGAATCATGTTCTTCTGGGGATTACTCATCTTCGGCGCCCTCTACCTCCCCAAGTGGCGCGCACTCAAAATAGATACAAATACAATCAACGTCTTTGTCTGGGGCGATATCTTGAATGGGTCTGTTGTCGCTGATTTTGAAAAAAAAACGGGGATCAAGATCAATTTAAGTTACTATTCTTCTAATGAAGAGCTGATTGTCAAGATGAAAGCCACAAAGGCAGAAGGCTACGATCTCATCATCCCCTCTGACTATGCCGTCCCCGTCTTATCAAAAGAGGGGCTGCTCAAACCACTGGACAAGGAAAAATTCCTCTACTGGAAAGCGTTGAATCCCCCCCTTCTCAACCACTACTTCGACCCCGACAACACCTACTCGATCCCCTTCGAATGGGAACTCTTTGGTTTTGGGATCGACAAAGACTACTTCGATGCCCATCCGATGAGCCCTTCTTGGGGGATGCTCTTCAATCCCGACCTCATCCACTATAAAATCGCGATGGGCAACGATCCGATCGATGCTATTGCCTTCGCAGGGTTTTATCTGTATGGAGATCAACACAGTTTAAATGCAGAGCAAGCAAAAGAGGTTAAACGCACCCTCAAGGCACAAAGGCCCTTCGTCTCTGTCTACGCGAACTTTAGAGCCGATTATTTCCTCGCTACGCGCAACGTCTC
>JAHFTN010000004.1:0-9049 GCA_023269365.1 Chlamydiota bacterium
AACTGGAAGATTATTTAAAATAAGAAGGGGTTAAAAACCCCTTCCTGTTTTAAATAACTCCCCCGAGAACAAATATACGTCGGCCTTCAGGCCGAAAATGTACAAAGTCGAGTTAAAAACTAAAGCGGCCGCCGGCGGTCAGCCCTTGGGTCGAGAGGTTGCCTTTTTCCTTGAAGAAGAGCCCTTGGCTTAAGCCGTTTACGAAATGGTTCATTTGATTGATGCTGAACCAAAGGTTGGCTTCCCATCCCATATGTAACTCGAGATGAAGCCGCTCTTTTGCGAAGTGGGTATCCCAGCCCCACCCAAGAGCGAGCTGTACTGCTGAAATCCCCGTATTGAAATGATCTTTTGTCTTTGCAATTACAGTAGAGTTTTCAAGGGTGGAAGCGTCTCCATCAATAGTTCCATAGAGAAGAGATCCCGATGCAGTGCCGTAGACAGAAAACCCATAGGGAAGGGCAAAGCGGCTGTCAGCGCCAGCGCGCAAGCCCCCTCCTTGAAATGAGGAATTAGCGCGCAGATGACCTGTCGTAACGGGGGTTGTTACGTAGGTGTAATGCGCATGGAAGTGTTGCTCGATCCAGGCTCCTCGCAGGCTAAAGAAGGGGCGGCAGGAGAAGTGCCCTCCAAACCAAGAAGATCTGCCCCATTCAAGATCTGCCACGTTGAGATCGAGGTCCCATTTGCCACTTGCCTTAGAAGCCGTGGCTAGTGGGGAAAAGTCGGGCTCTGCCCAAAGAGGCAGCAAAGAGCCATGGGAGTGTTTTTCAGCTTGCGAAGAGAAATAAACCCAGGAGAAGAGGGTGTCGAAGCCCTCTTTGGGGAAGGTGAGGCCAATCCCCACGCGCAAGCCCCCTGAGTAGTTGGGGTCTAGTTGTTTTAATCCTCCTCCCGTCTCTTGTGCATAGTAGAGCCCTGCTTCTTGAGCAGTCCAATATAAGCCGTCGCCCAATACAAATAGATTGCATCCGCTCTCCACTTGAAAATTGCTGGGGTAGTTGACTTTGGAGGAGGGAGCCACACTTGCGGGTTCACAGAACGCCACGACGGGCAAGAGGCTTAAGACCAAATAACGCATAGGGGTGTCCTTCGATTAGAAATCAAAGCGCACACCAAAGGTGCCGCCAGAAAGGGTGAGGTCGGTGTTCATCTGTTCCAAATTGCCTTGGCTTAGATTCCCAAAAAAGTGGTTCATTTTGTTGAGACTAAACCAGATGTTTTGCTCCCAGCCGGCATAGAGCCCTATGTGGTAGCGGTCTTTATGCAGATAGGTATCCCAGCGCACGCCGAGTTCCAACTGCGCAGTAGAAGAGGCTTGGTGAAAGCCATCTCTTGCGTTGGCAATCTTTTGCGATTCCCACGTCTGATGGAAGTCGGCGTCATAAAATCCGTACAAAAGAGAAGCCGACGCGAGGCCATAAAAACTCCATCCTCCAAGCAGTGCCCATCGCGTATCTACCCCTGTGCGGACGCCTCCACCCTCGAAGTTAGAAACGGCGGAAAGATGGGAATCTGTTTCGGGGGTCGTTGTGAGGTCGTAGTGGATATGGAAGTGTTGATCGATCCAGGCGGCGCGTGCTCCAATGAAAGGGCGTAAAGAACAGTGCTTCCCTACCCAAAATGCCCTTCCCATCTCCAGATCCAATAGGTTGAGGTGCAGGTGCCACCGTGCCTTTGCAGAAGTAGCGCCTTGGGGGTTGCCCAGCTCGTCTGAAACCTCGGGATGGCTCCACAGGGTGAGCAGCGCTCCTTGTTTACTTCCCCTTGCTGTCGATTTAAACCAGGTCCAGTTGAGAAAAAGGTCCCACTCATCGTAACCCATGTTTCCTCCGAGGCCAATCCGGAATCCGGGACGAAAATGGGGGTGTACTTTTTCTAGATGTCCATCAAAATTTTTCGTGGCATCGGGAGGAAGAGCGCTTGTCGTAGCTCCCGTGTAGCCATTTTGCACATAGTAGAGCCCCTCCTCTTTAGCGACCCACCAGAGAAATTCTGTCGTTAAAAAGAGGTTCCACCCTTTTTCCACTTCGAAGCGACTAGAGGGATTTACCATGCCAAGAGTTTCTATCCCTTGTTTAGAAGCGGGCAGGTCGTCTGCGGATAACGCACAAGATGTAGCGAGGAATAAACCGGCAATTCCCCATAAATATTTAGACATAAAAACTCCTTGTATACACAAACAACCTCAAAAGTTGGGTTTCCTCGGCGCAAGGTCAGCCACTGAATTTGAGTCCCCCTGCATCGCCCCACAAATTCCAAGTTGAGCTGCTTCGGGATCGGCTGCGCCTGACTCAAATTCAGGGCGACTCCTTGAGGAAACCCCACTTTTGAGGTTGTTTGTGTATAGAAAAATTGATCATTGAGGGGCAAGGGCTTTTTTTTCAAGAGATTCCCCTTTCTTTTTTAAAAAAGAAGATTCCAAGGAGAAAAGAGGAGGTGAGGAAACAGAGCACCCAAGAGAGAGTGAGCGCTTGTGTGCGAAAAGAGAGATCGAGAAAGGCAGGGGGGTTGGAGGTGAGGCTCAAAAGTCCTGCTGTCCAGGCGTGGTTGACTTGATGGATCCAGTGGCTGGCAAGGGGAAGAAGGGGGAAGAGTAAAAAAGCAAAGAAGAGAAGAAACATCGAAAGGCTTAAAGCCGCGGGGAAGAATAGGTTGTAGGCGATGCTTAAAAGGGGGAAGCGGTGGAATTGGTAGAGCAAGACGGGGATGGAGATGAAGTGCACAGCTAAATTCAGCGCCAGGGAGGTGCGAAAAAAAGAGCAGAGCAAGTAACCGTGTTGGTGCACAAGAGGCATGCGCAACACTTCGCGAGCCTCTCTTTTTTCAAAGAGCTTCCCCAGTGCAGTTTGCATCGTGGGATAAAAGAGTAAGATGGCAAGAGTACAAAGGAAACTGAGCTGAAAGCCGAGCTCTAACACGCTCAAAGGGCTCAAGAGCAACTCTGCGATAATCCCAATGCCAAGGGCGTTGAGCCCAGAGGAGCGCCTTTCTAAAAGTTTGCCGATGACGACAACAGAGATCGCTATGAAGGCGCGCTGAATGGCAGGGGAGTTTCCCAAGAATAGCGCATAGGCGCTGAGTCCTAGCAGGAGGAGCACAAGGGAAATCTTGTGGGGCAAAAAGAGTTTGAGTAGGCCGCCCAAGAATAAGGCAAAGAGCGCGAAATGAAATCCTGAAATAGCCAAAATGTGTTGTAGCCCTAATTTATTAAATTCCATTTTCAAAACCCTCTCATCGACATGTCCCGAAGTGAGAGAGTAGAGTAAGGAAAGAACTTTAGGATCTTGGAATTGAGTTTTTAGATGTTGAAATAGCTGTTGTTTTGTTGCAAAGCGCCAAGCCGACAGATTTAAGAAACTAGGAAGGGGTTCCCACGTGCGATTTTTCTCTGGTTTTAAGACAAAGGCATAAGGGCCTTTTTGACTTAAAGTGCCTTGGATCTCGTAATCGGTATTTGCAACGGGATGGGAGCCATTCATAGGCAAATAGAGAGCGCAGGGGAGTTTGTTATAACAATTTCCCGTTTCCTCTTCAAAATACAGCAAGGTCCCTTTGTATAAAATGGAGTGGTTGAATGGAGAAGAATAGGGTTTAACCTCCGTGATGTGAAACCTCCCCTTCCCAGAGACCTTTTCTTGAGCAAGTAGAGTCGTGGGGTGACGCAAAGTGGCGCCGATGTAGGCGCCACTACAAGCAAGAAGGCCCCATAGCACCGCTCTTTTATTTTGAACACAAAGAGCCAGCACACCCCAAATGGCAACAAAAAGAGGGAGGGGATTGAAAGCGTAAGAAGTTCCGAGTAGGAGGGAAAGCCCGATCCAAAGAGCTGGATGCTTTTCCCAAAAGCTGAGAAAGGCCCTGCGGGTTTGCCTGAAGAGTGACACTAAAAACCTGAGTTTTGGGTTTCTTTCTCTTCTTTATCGATGGGTTGTGTGATGAGCCGAACGCCCCTGCGTCCTGTGAAGATGACAGCGCCCCAATCGAGCATCACCCCAACGCGATTGCGAAATCCGATGAGGAACATGACGTGAACAAGAGCCCAAATAAGCCAGGCAAAAAAGCCAGAGAACTGGAATTTCCAGAAGAGGGCGATCGCTTTGAATTTGCCGATAGTGGCAAGACTTCCCTTGTCAAAATAGCAAAAGGGAGGGCGGTTTTCTTTCGAAAAATCGTTTATGATCAGGTTAGCGACATAGCGCCCTTGTTGCATCGCGACGGGCGCAACACCGGGTAGAGTTTTGCCCTTTTTGGTATCGACGCGAGCTGCGTCTCCAATGACGAAAATCTCTTGATGTCCAGGAAGGCTTAAGTCAGATTCAACGATAGCTCTTCCTGAGCGATCAAGGGGAGTGTCTAGGGATTTTAAAAGAGAAGAGACCTGATTGCCAGCAGCCCAGATGACATTTTCTGATTCGATAAATACATCTTCGATGTGGATCCCATTGGCGTGGATGTCGGTAACTGTTTTTCCTGTTAAGACTTTTACGCCCATCTTTTCTAATGTCTTCGTGGCAATACGCGCTAATCTGGGAGGGAACATGGGTAAAATGGAAGGAAGCGCTTCGATCAGGTAGATGTGAGCTTTAGAGGGGTCGATATAGCGAAAATTTTTCGTCATCGTCTTGTAGGCGATCTCCGCAATCGCCCCTGCCATTTCAACGCCTGTAGGGCCGCCTCCTACGATGACGAAATTTAGGGAGGCGTCTTTTCCTGCGAAAGTTTTTAACCGTTCCGCCCTTTCGAATGAGAGGAGGATCCTTTCGCGAATCTGTTCAGCATCGTTGACAGTCTTCAAGCCTGGAGCAAAGGGCTCCCAAGCCTCTTTCCCGAAGTAGGAGTGTCTTGCTCCAATGGCTATCACGAGGGTGTCGTAGTCGATGTTCTCTCCATCTCCTAGAGTGATTTTTTTCGCGCACTTATCGATGTGGATCACCTCTCCCATGATGACAGCTGCATTGCTCTGATTGCGCAGAATTTCGCGCAAAGGGGTCGCGATGTCTCCAGGAGAGATTGCTGCAGTAGCCACTTCGTATAGAAGGGGTTGAAACAGGTGGTGGTTTTTTTTATCGATGAGGAACACATCGACGGAAGTTTGTTTTAGAGAAGTTGTGACGTTGAGCCCACCAAATCCTCCCCCGATGACCACAACTTTTTTAGTAACCATGGTTTTTTTTCCCTCTTTGCAGTAGGATCGATGTTTTCAATTTTAAAAAACTCCATGAACCTATCCCAATAAACGAAAACTTAAGGATTTTTGAAGGGTTTTTCCGCAGGTTCGAGAGTCATTTCGAAGGACATACTTAAATAAGTAGACCAAGAAATGACTCTCGAACCTGCAGAAAAAGGGTCAAAAGGCCTACTTTTCGTTTATTGGGATAGGTTCATTAGTCTGCACAGTCTGATTTTTTTTTTCAAGGAGCCCTTCGAGTGGAGTGTCGAGTTAAACGCAAGGTGCGAGTGAAAAATGCACATGGGCTACATACGCGCCCTGCTACTGTCATTGCTAAATTGTTGCAGAGATCAAAGTCTTCTGTGGCATTTACTTATGGGGAAGAGACAATCAACGCAAAGAGCATCATGGGGATTTTGATGCTAGCGGCAGCGAAAAACTCGCTTGTGACTATTACGGTGGAAGGGGAAGATGCAGAGGAGACGATGCAGTGGATCATAGAGGCCTTTGAAAATAAATTTGGAGAGTAACTGATGGAGGAGAGGCGTTTAAAAGGGGTTTCTCTCAGCGAGGGGTTTGCGATAGGCATCCCCTTTTTTTTCGTTCCGCAAGAGACGAAGATTCCTGAATTTTCCATTAGCCTTAAAGAGGTCAACGGGGAGATCGCTCGTTATAGAAGCGCTTTATTCTCTAGCCGAGAAGATTTGAAGCAGATGCAATCCCATCTTTTGGGAGAGGCCTCTAGTATTATTGAGTCGCATATCCACATGTTGGAGGATCCTCTAATCACGGAGGGGATTGAAGAGGGGATCCGCCAAAGGCTGCAAAATCCAGAAGCGGTATTTCATTCTGTAATCAGTGATTATGAGAAGCGATTTTCACAGCGCGCTGGCTCCTTTTTCCAAGAAAGGTTGACCGATGTAATGGATTTGGCTCAGCGCGTGCTCGGCCATCTAAATCCTTCCAAGGGGAGCTCTTTAGAGCAAGTTCCTTTTAACTCGATTGTCTTTACGCAAGAGCTTTTACCTTCCCACATCGTCAGTGTGAAGGGAGAGCGAATCTGTGCTTTTGTGACTCAACGAGGGGGAAGACATTCCCACGCAGCGCTCATGGCAAGGGCTAAGGGGATCCCTTACGTGGCATCGATCGATATTGGGGAGCAAATGGCTATCCACTCTGTCATCGTCGATGGAGAGAAAGGAGAGGTGATTTTGAATCCTACCCCCTCTACTCTGGGATTATATACAGAGCGGGTTGCTTCTTTTAATGCCCCTTCGCAAGAAGAGCTCGATCTCCCCCTCGATGAATGTGCTGTGTATGTCAACGTAGGGCATGTAGAAGAGTTAAAAAACCCTTCTGAGGGGATTGGACTCTTTCGGAGTGAATACCTCTTCTTAGAGAACAAGCACATCATCGCTTCTGAAGAGAAGCAGTACAGGGCCTACGTAGAGCTGCTCGATGCGATGAAGGGGTTGCCTGTGGTCATCCGCGCTTTTGACATCGGAGGAGACAAGACCTTTTCTACAGAAAATCTGGGATGTCGAGGGATCCGTTTTTTGCTCGCGCATCGAGAACTCTTCACCTTACAGCTAAGGGCCCTTTTGCGAGCGGGCCTTCATGGGGATTTGAGCCTCTTACTTCCCTTAGTTGCAGATGTGGGGGAGCTGATCCTCTCAAAACAGCTTCTGCAAGAAGCTGCCCTGGCGTTACATAAAGAGGGGATCGCTTGTAAAGATTCTCTTCCTATCGGCTGCATGATCGAGCTCCCTTCCGCTGTGATGAGTTGCGATATTCTATTGAAACAGTGCGATTTTTTCTCGATCGGAACCAACGACCTTGTGCAGTATACGTTTGGCATCGATCGCAACCAGATCACTGAAGAAGAACTCTATTACCCCGCCCATCCGAGCCTCATTCGGATGCTCAGCAGAGTCATCCTCGAAGCAAAGAAGCAAGGCAAACCCGTAACGCTCTGTGGGGAGATCGCCTCTAACCCTCTCTTTGCCCCCCTCCTGCTAGGACTTGGCTTTGAGCGGCTTTCTTGTGCCCCCAGGGCCATCCTCGCGGTGAAGCGCGCCCTTCGCAAGACAACTCTCTTACGCGCTAAGCTGCTAGCAGAGAAGGTGTTGCAGCTCGGCTCTATCGATGAGGTAATGGAGGCTCTGCGCAGGCATTAAAATAGTTTTTGAAGTTGTTTGTGTATGTACACAAACAACCTCAAAAGTTGGGTTTCTTCAAGGAGTCGCCCTGAATTTGAGTCAGGCGCAGCCGATCCCGAAGCAGCAACCCCCCTATTGAAAGGACACGCGATGCGTTAGAAAAAGGGCAACGGCATGCCGCCAGGAGCTTGGCAGTTGTTCATCGGGTCGTTGCTGACCTGCCTTGCGGCCTCATTGTGCGCGGCTTTGATTAAGTCTTCGAGCCCTTCTAGGTCGTTGGTATCGACACATTCGGGTTTGATTTTGAGGGAGAGGAGCTCTTTTTCTCCGTTGAGGGTGAGGGTGACAAGGCCATTGCCGCTAGAGGCGGTGAAGGATTTTGCCTTCAGCTCAGAGCGCATTGTCTCGAGTTGCTGTTCCATGAGTTTGGCTTGCTTTTTCATCTTTGAGAAACCACTGCCCATCTTGTGTCTCCTTAAAAAGACCAAGGAGGGGATTTCCTCCTTGGCCATTGTTTGTTATTTTTTCTGTTCGTCGTCGAGGATTTCTACTTCAGCTTCTTCGATGTTGTCAGAGCCTTTACCTCCTCCTTGTTGGCCCTGTTGGGCAGAAGGTTGTTCGGCTCCTGGCGCTCCTGCTTGCGATTGCATTGCTTCCCCAATTTTTTGCATATGGGCGCTTAGCTCATCGTGGGCGGCTTTAATCCGAGAAGGATTATTCTCTTCTAGCGCTTTTTTTACAGCATCGATTTTGCCTTGAACATCCTCTTGAACATTTTTTGGCAATTTGTCTTTGTATTCGTTAAGAGATTTTTGAGCGCGGAAGGCAAGCGAATCGGCTTCGTTGCGCGTCTCGATCTCCTCTTTGCGCTGTTTATCTTCTTCCATATGCTCTTCAGCATCGCGCAGCATCCTCTTGACCTCTTCATCAGAAAGGCCCGATTTGGCTTCGATCCGGATCTTTTGCTCTTTGCCGCTTTGTTTGTCTTTAGCAGAGACGTGTAAAATTCCGTCGGCATCGATGTCGAAGGCAACTTCGATCTGGGGCATGCCGCGCGGGGCTGGAGGGATGTCTGTCAGATCAAACCGTCCAATCTCTTTATTATCTTTTGCCATCTTGCGCTCTCCTTGGAGGACGACGATGGTTACAGCGGGCTGGTTATCGGCAGCTGTCGAAAAGACTTGCTTTTTCTGTGTAGGGATCGTGGTATTGCGCTCCACAATGGGGGTGAGGACCCCTCCCAGAGTCTCGATCCCCAAAGTGAGGGGAATGACGTCGAGAAGGAGCACATCTTTCACATCGCCCGTAAGGACAGCCCCTTGAATTGCAGCGCCGATGGCAACGACCTCGTCGGGATTTACGCCTTTATGAGGTTCTCTGCCAAAGATCTCTTTTACTTTCTTCTCCACAGCCGGCATGCGTGTCATCCCTCCTACTAGGATCACCTCGTCGATCTTCTCTTTGGCAAGATTTGCATCTTTGAGGGCTTTGAGGCAGGGCTCTACCGTTCTCTCGATGAGATCATGCACAAGGCTTTCTAACTTCGATCTTGTTAAGGTGAGGGCCAAGTGTTTGGGTCCTGTGGCATCCATCGTGATGAACGGTTGGTTGATCTCTGTAGAAGCGGTCCCAGAGAGCTCGATCTTTGCTTTTTCTGCCGCATCGCGCAGCCTCTGTAACGCCATCTTGTCGCGGCTCAAATCGATCCCGTGCTCCC
>JAHFTN010000004.1:9059-25701 GCA_023269365.1 Chlamydiota bacterium
AAATTCATCGAGCATCCAATGGAGAATCGCATTGTCAAAATCATCTCCTCCTAGGTGGGTATCGCCGTTGGTAGAGAGCACTTCGAAGACTCCATCGCCGATCTCGAGGATCGAGATGTCGAAGGTCCCTCCCCCTAAGTCGAAGACGGCAATTTTCTTGTCGTGCTGTTTATCCAAGCCATAGGCAAGGGCAGCGGCTGTCGGTTCAGGGATGATCCGTTTTACGTCAAGGCCTGCGATCCGCCCCGCGTCTTTTGTCGACTGGCGCTGGGAATCGTTGAAGTAAGCGGGCACTGTGATGACAGCTTCTGTGATCGTCTCTCCGAGGTAGGCTTCTGCCGACTCTTTCATCTTGATCAAGATCTGCGCTGCCACCTCTTCTGGAGTGAGGAGCTTTCCTTCCACCTCGAAGACAGCGTCGCCGTTATTATTTTTTGTGACTTTGTAGGGGACTGTCTTTGTCTCTGAGGCTACTTCTGCGTATTTGCGGCCGATGAAGCGCTTAGAAGAGGAGATCGTGCGCTCGGGGTTTGTGACGGCTTGCCTGCGTGCAGCTACTCCAATGAGCCGCTCCCCTCCTTTGTATCCTACGACAGAAGGGGTCGTTCTTCCCCCCTCTGCATTGGCAATCACTTTAGGAGTGCCCCCTTCCATGATAGCCACACACGAGTTGGTGGTTCCAAGATCGATGCCGATGATTCTACCTTTTTTTTGTTTAGACATAGGTTCTCCTTTTTTTTATTCGGTTATTGAAGGGGGTCTGGCAACTTTTACACGAGCGGGGCGCACGGTGCGCTCTTTGCTCCTGTAGCCTTTGACAAACTCTTTGACAATTGTTCCTTCGGGTTTTTCTAAAGTCTCTTCTGTTTCAATCGCATAGTGCAGGTGGGGGTCAAATAGGCTCCCCTCTGAGGCAAATGGAGTGACGCCGTGGTTGCTAATCACTTCTTTAAATTGCTCTAGGATCATCGAGAAGCCAAGGGCCCAATTTTTTATTTCGCTCGACATATTTTCTGCGCAAGTTAGGGCGGTTTCTAGGTTGTCGATGGGTCCTAAAATCTCTGAGATCACATTTTCCACAGCAAATTTAGTCATCTCTTGCCGTTCTTTTTGCATCCGCTTGCGCGTGTTGTCCATTTCGGCAAGCAGGCGCAAATATTTTTCTTTGTACTCCTTGAGTTCCTCTTCAGGGGTGGGAGGAAGTTGCTCTTCTGTAGGGGGAGGAAAGGGTTGTTCTTCTGTCATAGGGGCTCCTTAAGAGATTGGTCCTCGAGAAGAATCGCTTGACTCTCTTCGAGAAATCCTGTGTGTGTGTGTTGAAATTCTACGCTTGAGGACTTCGGGCTTCTAAATGAGAGTTTAAATTTGTAGACGCTCTTCGTTAAAGACTCAGATAACGCTTCTCTAATGGCCAAGAGGCGCCCAAATTGCCGTCTGTAGGGGATTCGTGTAGGACCTAAAATGCCCAATGCGCCACAGAGAGTCTGATTGATCCTGTAGGGAATGGCGAGGACGGAACAGGATGCGGCTTTTTCTGAGAAGGGAGTGAGATCGTCGCCGATCCAGCACGTCATAGTTCCACTCTCATTTACAGAGGAAAGAAGAGTTTTGAGCATCTGCTTATTTTCAAATAGGGAGAGGCCAGAAGCTAGCGCCGCTGCATCGTTGAAATCGGGGTAGTTGAGCAGTTTTGAAAAGCCCGCTTGGAAGAGATCTTCCGAAGTGAAGTTTGTGTAGTTTACAATGTGACGCAGCATCAGTTCTTTATAGAGCTTGGCTCCTAAGGCCTCTTCTTCAACTTCGAGGAAGGGTTTATCAATCCCCGTTAGCTTCCAGTTAAAATAGGTTTCAAGGCGTTTTAAGGTGAATGTCGACAATTTTTTTTCCGTCAAGAGCACCTCTGTTCGGATTAACCCAAAATCAGTTACCAATACACAGAGCAGTCTACTTTGATCGATGTAGACGAGTTTTATTTCTAGGATGAAATCTTGATCAAATCTTGGAGCTGAAAGGAAGACGGCGCACTCTGTGATGTCGCTGATCTTTTCTGCTGCTTGAAGAAGATAAGTCGCCACTTCACGCGTCTCTTTTTTTAAGATTTTTGCAATAGTTTTGCCTTCTTCAGAAGAAAGCGTGGGTTTATCGATGTGAGCGAGCGCGTAGAGTTTAAAAGCAGCTGCAGTAGGCGTCCTGCCTCCAGAGGAGTGTTGTTGTCTTACGAGCCCTTCCTCTTCTAGTCTCATGAAATAGTTGCGAATTGTAGCAGAGCTCAAAGAACTAAATCCATTCTCTTTCAGAGTGTTAGAGCCAACGGGCTTTCCTGTTTGCAGGTAAAGCTCAATCAAGCCAAAAAGGATGGACCTTTCTCGTTGGTCCTTAGGAGGCTTTCTAGGAGTCATTGCTTTCATAAAAATCCCTTAAATGTTGCTTTCACTATAACAAAGGGGGTTGGATAAGGCAAGCAAAAATTAGCACTTACATAATGAGAGTGCTTGATTTGGTTGCAAGTAATTGATTATAAATAACTAATCAGACCCAATAATTTGGGGGTCTTTGGCAATCAGTGGGAGGACGTCGACGAGAGAAGGGGCCCAGTTAAGCCCGCGGAAGTAGACGATCCTAGACGCGATATGGCAGGCGATGATCGCCTTCTTATGGACGTCGGGGACCTCAGAAAGAAGTGGGGATTTGTATTTGAGTCTCAATAGGGAGGGGACATAATTAAAGAAACAGCGCATCAGGGGGTCAGTGGGGTCGTTAGAGAGGGTCACGGTTTGTAGGTAGGTTAAGAGCTCATCTTTATAGAGGTTGATCTTTTCTGAGATCCAATCGGAAATGTCACTTAGAAAGGCGCCAGTTTCCTTATGGGTCTTGAGAAGCAGCTGCGCTTCTTCTTTGGATCTTTGTTTGATGATTTTTAAAATCTCATCCACAATGGCTATTTTTTCTTGGAGAAATTCCTCCTCAGATAACACTAACCCAAAGAGCACTTCAAACGAAGAGCAGATCACTCCTCCCTTGTTTGCAGAGCTGTCTTTGATGATCAGGGTGCCAAGCTTTTCAAAATAATGGCGCGCCCAGGGGGTCAGATATAAATTAGCCCCCTCTACAATGGCTTTAGAGGTGGGTTTTCCTGTGGGATCGAGAAATTCTTTGCAATTGTTTTCGTTAAGTGTTCTTGGACGTCCTCCTCCTGGAATGAAGAGATCCGCTTTGACCTGGTGCACATGATTTCTCAATAAGGCATTCATCTCATCGGGAGAAAGCCACTCTTCAAGGAGATTGCCTTGAGATTTTTTATAGCATAATGTCTTTTGCACATACGCACTCTCTTCTCTTTTTGTGAAGGTATCGAGCAAAAAGCCCCCCTCACTCAACTCTTGAGGAGGATAAAAGCAGAGCGGCTTTCCCTCCACAAATAATTGATGTAGCAAAGGCAATTTTAGGCCTTGAGGATCAAAAATGGTTCCAGAAATGTCGATCGTTGCAAGAAGGCGCGCTGTTTGTGGATAATCTCTGTAGAGATTTTCCATCTGGTTGCCCGCCACATCGCCATCGGGGCCCCCTGTCATTTTAAGTGTAAAGGGTTGTGTTATGGGATCGATCTCCATAAAGCGGAGGATCTCGTCCATGTAGACATTAACGCCGAGTGAGGTGACTCCAAATTCTTTATGGTTAATCCCCGCTCCTGATTTACTCGAGATGAAAGCTCCACCTGGTTTGTAGTGGTAGTATTTGCTGAAATCTGCGATCCATTCGATCATCACGTTGTGCATATTTTCATCGGGGCCCAAATAGACATATTCGGGGAGTTTGTAGTAGTCGAGGATCTCTTTAGTTTTTAAAGTTCCATCTGCTTCACAATTAATTAAAGAGAGAAGACTCTCGATGTAAGAGCGCTGGGCTTGGTAGAGGTGCTCTAGCTGCTGCTCTTCTCGAATCAAGGTGAGCTTTTCTTGAATTGCGCCCTCTTTAAGTCCTGCATTTTCAAGTTCTTTTTGATAGATCTCTTCTTCAAAAAGCAAGTGGCTATAGGGCTCTAAGAAAATCACCCCTTTTGAGCCCCCTTCGGGGATGTCTTTATTTTTTTTATTCTGAGTGTAGGCAAGGTTGTAACACTCAGAAAAGATGTTATTCCTCTCCGCTGTCACATGTTCTGATTTTTTAGGGAAAACAGTCCTTAACCCTCCTCTTGAAAGGTCGCGAAAACGGATGTGGAATCCTACGAAACAAAATCCCTTCATAAAGAAAATGGCAAAGGGCAGTTCGGGAAACTTTTCCTTTCGATCGAAGGGCAGCTCATCTAAATACTTAGGATCTAAACGAAAAGAGAGGGCGGTTTTATTTTTGCGGTAGTAATTGGTCTTCAGAGTGTAGCTCACAAAATGGATCCCCATCTTGAGGATATTTTTTCTCCGCGTGTCGTTGAGTTGATTGCCTGTATCGAGGTTATCTACCAAGGTTAACACTTGGGTTTTGAGATTTTCAAATGTTCCCAAATTCGATAGCTCGGGATGAAACCGCGCTTCAAAGGCTTGTACGAGCTTAATGGTGAGCTCGGGGTGGCGGCAGAGCGCCTCTTCGATATGGTTGAGTGCATACATGTTGAGATCTGCGTGCACAAGAGCTTGATGGATGAAATAGACAGCGGTCTTTACGAAATTCCCCTGGTTGCCAGTGAGAAGGCGTGTGTCGACAAAGGTCTTTTCAATGCTTTCCATCCCTTCAAAATATTTAAGCGTTACAAGCTCTCTTAAAAAATCGGGGATATTGGCCTCATCCCACGCAGCTCCTCCCTTCAATCCATGGAGGCCAAGAGACATGACTAAAATCGGTTGTTTGCTATAGGGATCGATATAGGTTGCGTTGACTTGCCTCATCTTTAGGCCATGGCGGTGGGTAATTTCTGCTAGCCGATAGAGAAAGTTGTACTTCGGCACATTTCTCCAAGCAAAAACGAGTTGTAAAGAGAGAGCCTCACTCGACTTTTCCCAATTCTCATGACGTTTAATTTCGTATTGGCAATTGTCGCGCGTTTTTGCTCTAAAAAATAGATCTAAAGCTAAGGAGAGTCTCTCTTGGGTCATCGCCTTTGAAAAGAGGGGGCTGATTTGCTCTATCAGTAAGCGGGCATCCTCTTCTGTGACAGAGGGGTTGCGCGCCATGACCCCTTGAATCATCTCTTTCTCGTTGGAGAGGGTATTTTCTTTGGTTTTTTCGACATAGTCGTTGAATAAGATCCTCGTGATGCGCAAGCACACATTCGCTTGGGGAGGGGGCGCATTAGAGACAAAGGAGCGGTACTGCTTGATCCCGTAATTACGGTAGTGATTGAGTACTTTGAGGTCGGCATCGGGGCTATCTAAACTTAAAGTGAATACCATCTCTTTGAGGTGGATGTGGGAGAAAAAGTCGCTTAAACTCAATTCCATCAGGTGGCGCACAATTAAAAGGAGGTTGGAGGGCTCTACTTGCTCAAAAAAACTAGAGGGCATGTGGGTCTCGATCCAAGTATAACACTCCTTGAATAGAGCTGTTTCTTTTTGGAGAGCTGCTTGCAATTCCATTTCTGAGAGCCGTTCTGGATGGGGCATAGAAGAGGATCCTTTTTCTTTAAAGTATCAAAAACTTTTTTTAATTCACAGAGGGTTTTTAGAATGTTAATCCTAAGTGGGCTGAGAAAAATTTTATCGGGGTGGATCTTTAAGAAGCTGAGTGAGTTTTTGTCTTCCCTCGATGAAGACTTTATCAAATGCATTAAAATGCAAAGAGCTTAAGTCTATTAAGCTAGCAAGGTTTTTTTTCAGTGTAGGGTTTGAATCTGGAGCCTTTTCCAGCTTTTTTTGTAGATCGGAGCTTATGCTCAATAAATCTGTTTTAAAGGCATTAGCTATAGCGCAGCTCTGTTTTAGGTTTGTTATTTTTTGTTCGTAAGGTAAAACACTCGTATGTTCCACCTTATTTTGAAGGCAGGTGAGTAGCTCTTCTGGAGAATGGGGATGGAATTTAAAGTTCAGGGCGACTGAGTCGATATCATCTGTGGTTAATGTGAGTGTCTTAATAGGGGTTACAAAACAGAATTGGAGGGGGGGATTAGAAGTCTCAGAATGTATCCTATAACCAGACATCCGTATAATCATTTCAGAGGGGTTTTTTAATTTACCCTGGTAGTGGTGTAACAGAGCTTTACAGTCTGTACAGAAATTAGTGAAGGCATGGCTCAGAGTGTGACATAGAGAGATTAACTGGGACAGGTGCTGTTTTTTTTTAGATTCCCAGGGGTAACACTCATCTAGTTGTGTGTTGAGAGCAGTGGGTTTTTCGACTAAACTCTCTTTAAACTTTTGCGCAAAGGCAAAAATGTATTGCAATGTTTTTATCTGTTGCGCAAGGGGTAGAGTTGCCAGAGTCGCTAGCCTTTTCTCAAGGTGGATTAACAAATCTTTAGGGAGCATCCCTTCAAATGTCAGTTGTTCAGTAGAAAGATCAGCATTTAGTATAAAAGGGGTTACGAGTGTAAGAGAAAATCCCGTTGTCATAGAGAAAGAGCTTATCTGGCGATGCGACTGCGTTTCCATCTTCTCGACGTAGGCGGTAATGGCTTTTTGGTCTGTTGCGTCTATCCACTCTGGGTCAGAAGGGCTCCTGTCGCTAGGGGGAGGAAGGGTAAAAGGGATAGGGGGGTCTTCTTCGATAGGGCTGGGAAGGGGGGCGCTCTTGGGTTCTTGTATTATACGCCTACAATCCTCGTATAGAGAGGTGAATGCACATTGATAGCGTATCAATTCCTCGGGAAGAGGCTTTTGAGGAAAATCGGCTAGCAACTCCTGGTTTTTTTCTTTTATCTTTAAGGCAAAATCTTGTGCGAGAGTCGAGAGTTTTTTTAGATCACAGTTTCCTCTTTCTTGGAGATCTTCAAGACACAACAATAAGTTTAAGAGAGAATGTCCATTGAATTCATATTCCTTTGTTTTTGTATTGAATTGCAAGGCAGAGAGCTCGTAGCCTTTTTTTAGTGTTTCTATGTACTCAGAGGCAGCTTTTACCTTTTCATTTTCAACGGCTGTGTGAATCAGTCTTCTCGTAAGGGGGTTTTCTCTTATTCGAGGAAGTTTTTTGCTAGTTTCTGGAGCGAAAGTGACTCTTCCACTCAGAGATCGGGGTTGGGTAGGATGGGGAGCTATAGGACGGGGGATCGCTTTGGACTTTTCTCTAAGACTAGATCGAGTGGGCTTTTTGGAAGGATCCCATTGAGAAGGAGGGATAGAACTTGATGACATAAGGCCATACTATATTAGTGCGATACTAAAATCACCCTAACACTAAAAACTTTATTTTAAAAGAGCTATTTGTTGTTTTCGACTGGATTTGTATCCATTAATCTAAAAACGGCAGTTGAAAGCGGTAAAGGTCAGTTCGAAGGAGGCGCAGGGAATTGAGGCCGACAAGGACGGTGCCCCCTTCATGCAGAATGACGGCGACCCAGAGAGGGATAAGCCCCAGAAGAGCCGGAATAGAGGCAAAAAAGATCACACCGAGGGCGAGCGAGATATTTTGTCTCACGATGCTCTTTGTCTTATTTGCTTTTTCAAAGACCCAGTCAAGAAGGAGTAAGTCGTCGTTCAAGAAGACGATATCAGAGGCATCGACAGCAGTGGCGCTTCCTATTTTTCCCAGGGAGATACCGACGGTGGCTCTGGCAAGAGCAGGGGCGTCATTGACTCCGTCGCCGATCATAGCTAGCCCCTCCGACTCGGAAAGGGCCCCTACTTTGGCAAGTTTATCTTCAGGGCGCAAGTTAGCATGCACCTCTGTAATTCCCACTTCAGAGGCGATCCTTCGGGCGATGTCGGCATGGTCTCCTGTCAACATGAGGGGACGAAGAACTCCCCTTTCTTTCAGGCGGGTAATTAAAGGTTTGGATTGGGGACGGAGGGTGTCGGTGAAATGAAAAATAAACAGGGTGTCTTTAATTAAGAGAATCGTGCTCATATGCCCTTCTTTAAGAGCAGATTGGGAGAGGATGTCCCATTTTGTCTTTAGAGAAGGGGGGATTTTGTCTGCAATAAATCCCGCATGTCCAATGCTCACTTCTCTTGCCTCTCCTTCCAAAAAAGCCGTCCCTTCTAATCCGAAGCCGGCAACGGCCTTGAAAGAGAGGAGCTCATAGGGACGCACCCCTTCTTCTTGAGCTTTTTTTGCAATCGCATCTGCAATCGGGTGAACTGCGTTTTGCTCGAGGGCATAGGCGATGCTCAACGCCTCTTTATTGTTACAAATAGGGGCGTCCTGTGCAAGAGCTTCGATATTTACGCAGCTAAGGCGCCCTGTCGTCAGGGTGCCCGTCTTGTCAAAAGCGATAGCTTTGCAGCGGGTCAGGGCATCGAGAACAACGCCTCCTTTGAGTAAAACGCCGCGTTTGGCACAGCTGCTAATCGCACTTAAGTAAGCTGTCGGGGTAGCGATGATAAGAGCACAGGGAGAGGCTGCGATTAAAAAGCTTAAAGCCCTGTAGAGACTCCCCTCGTCGCCTAGGTAAGGAAGGGAAAAAATCAGAGGAAGTGTTAAAGCAAAGAGGAAAAAGAGGGCGATGATGGTCATCGCATACGTCTTTCCAAAGCGGTCGAGGAATCGTTGCAGCTTAGGTTTAGCCTCTTGCGCCTGAGTGATCAAGTTGATGATCCGATTCAAGGTAGAATCGCCGCTCGTGCGCGTCACTTCGATCGTGAGGGTCCCATCGAGATTGTAGGCGCCCGCTTGGAGCTCTTCTCCGGGGGTTTTCGGAACGGGGTGGCTCTCTCCCGTGAGGTGGAAAAGGTTGACAAAAGAGCTTCCCTTCACCACCTTCCCATCGAGAGGCACAATTTCTCCTGCCTTGATGAGCAGATGGGTCCCGATCGAGATCTCCCTAAGAGTTTTTTCAAAGAGGATCCCCTCAGGAGAGATCACACAAGCAAAACGAGGAGAGAGGCGGTGCAAACTCAAAAGAGCTGTCTTTGTCTTTTCTGATACCATCGTTTCCATCGAAGCAGAAAGGGCAAAGAGCACGAGGAGCAATCCCCCTTCCATCCCGCTTCCGATAAAAAGAGAGAGAAAGGCGGCCAGGGTCATCAGGGTATCGATATTGATCTCGAGGTTTTTTAAGTCTTCAAGTGTGCCGAGGAGTGCTGGCGTTCCCGAGAAGAAAAAGACGAATAGTAGACACAAAGAAGATAGGGGCGGCAAAAAAAAGGAAAACACAAAGGCAAGAAAGAGTAAGAATGCTGAGAACAGCGCGACCTTAAGAGGTAAATTCTTCCCCCAAGAGCGAGATTGGGGAGTGAGAAAGGGACTGATGCTCTCTTCTCTTCCCGAAGCAAAAAACTCATCAAAAACAAAAGGAGTGGCCAATTTAGAACCTCAAGACAAGAGGGATTAAAAAATGGAGGGTTCCGAGGACGAGGAGAAGGGTGGCAAAATGCCAGATGAGGAGGTTCCAAATGCGATTTCTCTCTAGCCTCGCGCTGAGGGTACACGCTGTAGCGATGCAAACAACTCCAGCTGCCACAAGACCCCAGATAGAAAATAGCCACAACCCCACAAGACAAAGAAAAGCGCTGCCAACCGCTCCCAAAAAAGAGCCCCAGGCTTGCTTGAGGGGATGCTCGTAGGCTTCTAGCGAGAGGCCGAGCTCCTCTTCGATCATGACGCGCAGCAAGCGGTTGTCATCGGCCATCAAGACCTCGACGACCTCATCTAAGAGTTTCCCCTCAAAACCCTTCACGGCGTACATCTCTTTCAACTCTTGCTTCTCTTGCCCTCTGTGGTGCTCGATCTCCCAGCGCTCTTCTTCAATTAAGCGGTGCAATCGCTCGATGCGTGACCAGCCGAGAAGGGCACTCCGTGCTGTTTTCCACAAGATCCATCCGCCACTCATCAGGCAGGGATAGATAAAGAGTTTTTCTGGGGGCAGTAAGGCAGAAAGACTTAAAACGACAATGAGTAAGAGCAAGGTGACTTCTTTAGCGCTATCGGCTCCCGCTGCGATGGAGCCTGACATCTCGATCCCATGGATCTCTGCGGAAGCAATGCTCCCTCGCAATCTCGCCTCTTTTAGATGGTCTTTGACAGATCTGCCTTCAAAATGGGAGGACATTTATACCATCCCAGTAACCAAGTGGCTAAGTAAACGGGTGAGGTCAAGGTAGTCTTGTGTCGCCAACACTTCGCGGATCGAGTGCATCGAGAGCTGCGGGCATCCGATATCTACTGTGGCCATTCCCATCTCTTGCGCAACCAAAGGTCCTACAGTGCTGCCACAGGGAGTATCAGATCTGCACAGGTAGGATTGTAGTGGAAGATGGAGATCTAAGCAGGCTTGCACGACGATTGCAGAAGAGGGAGCACTAGAAGCGCATTTCTGATTGGCGTTCGTTTTTAGAACAACCCCCTTCCCTAAAAGGGGGGTGTGCTCTAGGTCGTGCTTGTTGAGATAATTGGGATTTAAGGCGTGAGCCATGTCTATAGAGACACAGAGGGATTTTGCTTTGATAACGTGTCTCTCTTCGGGGGTGCATTCTAATACGCGGTCGAGCAGGGTGCTCATAAAAGGGGAGCTTGCTCCTTCACAACTCCCCGAGCCCACTTCTTCATGATCTAGAAAAAAAGCCATACGAAGATGCCCCTTTGAGGGGGTAGAGATCGATCCCATGGCGCAAAGCGCCGCATGGGCGCTGATGAGATTGTCTAGTCTGTAAGAGGCGAGCATCTCATTATTCACCCCTATGAAACGGGCCGACTCGCAAGGGACCAAAAAGAGTTCAAAGGAAAGGAGGGTATGGAAAGAGATATGGCGGCGCAGCAACATCTCCACAGCATCTTGCCCCTCTGAAACTGCAGAGCTTAAACCTAAAACCGGCTTCAGATGGTCTTGTTTATTGAGAAGGAGCCCCTTGTCGTTGACTTCTCTATCTAGATGGATGGCAAGTTGGGGGATAAAGAGAAGGGCATCGTCAATACAAACGAGCCTCTCCTCTATCCCTTCTTCTGTTTTCACCACGACTCTGCCCGCCAGGCACAGATCCCGATTTAACCAAGAAGTAAGAAGAGGTGCCCCATACACCTCGGTGCTATACTGCACGAGGTTGCCTTGACGCGGCAAGGGATGGGGTTTGAGCTTAAGGGCAGGGGAGTCGGTATGGGAAGCCAACAGGATCGCTTGCAAGGGGGGCTCTTTGGGAAGACAAAAGGCGCAAAGGGCGCCCCCTCTTGTGACAAAGTAACTCTTGCCCGCTTCGAGCTTCCATTTTTTCTTCTCATCAAGAGGTTGGAACTCTTTAAAAGCCAGTCGATCTCCCATCTCTTTGACAGCATGCCACGAAGTAGGGGAGGCGTCTAAAAAGGTCTTGAGATCTGCCAGAATATGAGAGGACATCAGCGTAATTCCTTCATGCCGTTTAAATATTTATGTAATACCACAGGGAGAGTTACAGAGCCATCTTCATTTTGATTGTTTTCCAAAAGAGCTACCATGAGCCGAGAGGTGGCCAGGCCAGAACCATTCAAGGTGTGAACAAATTCAGGTTTCTCTTCTTTGTGGCGGTAGCGGATCTGGGATCTGCGCGCCTGGTAGTCTGTGCAGTGAGACACAGAAGAGACCTCGTAATACCTCGACTGCCCGGGTAGATACACCTCGATGTCCACTGTCTTTGCAGCAGCAAAAGAGATATCTCCTGTCACTAATAACATATTTCTGTAATGCAGATTTAACCCTTGTAAGATCATTTCCGCACTTGCCATCATCTGATCAAAGATCTTTCCACTTTGCTCTGGTGTTGCGAAGGAGAACATTTCCACCTTGTTGAACTGGTGGATGCGGATGAGACCTCGCTCTTGCGAGCCCGCAGCGCCTGCTTCACGGCGAAAGCAGGGGGTATAGCTCACATATTTTTTAGGAAGCTCTTCTTCTTTAAAAATCTCATCGTAGTGTAGCCCGTTTAAAGCCGCTTCTGCTGTCGGGATCAGATACAGCGGGTAGTCTTCATCGTCTAGTTTGAAGAGCTGCTTTTGGAATTTGGGCAATTGCCCCGATCCAAACATGATTTCAGGGCGCACGAGATGGGGTACCATCCACTGTTCAAAGCCGTTATCGAGATGGGTATCGATCATGTAATTGAGTAGCGCCCACTCGAGCCTGGCTCCCTTGTTTTTGTAGATGGGCCAGCCGCTGCCTGCCACTTTTGCTCCTCGCTTAAAATCAAAAAGATCGAGCTTTTCGTTGAGTTCGACATGGTTTTTAAATGGGAAAGAAAAGGAAGGCTTTTCTCCGACACTCTTGATGCACACGTTCTCTTTGGGATCTAAAGCGACTTTACTCCCCTCTTCGGGGAGGTTGGGAAGGAAGCTGAGCTTGTCGTAGAGTTCTTTTTCCAAAGCGCGCAGTGTGTGGTCAAGCGCTTCGATCTCTTTTCCGTAACCTGCCACCTCTTGCATTGCAGAAGAAGTGTCCTCTTGTCGCCGTTTTTTCTCTCCAATTTCTTTGGATAAATGGTTGCGTTTTGCCTTAAGTTCTTCACATTGCAGGCGGATCGGATGGATTTTCGCATCGAGCTCTGAAATGAAAGAAAGAGAAATGCTAGAATCTTTTGTCTTAAGCCGTCTTTCGATCCCTTCTCTATCTGCGCGGATGAGTTTGATATCTAGCATTGTTGCTCTGTCCCTATCTTTTTTATTGAAAATATAGAATCCGCATGGCAAAAAGTCAATCCTTTAAAAAGGGAGGGCTAGCATGGTGTCTTTTGTATCCGACGGAGAAAGAAGGGGCATTTCTTGGAAAGAGTATTTCTCTTTTCAAGGGGTAAAAGAGAGAGTCAGGGCCATTTGGGATCGGACGATGTTAAAAATTCCGACAGTAGCAGAAAGAAGAGCTTTTTACCTTAGATTAAAAGAAATACTAGTCGCCCCCTATAGACAGGTTTTTACCCTCCATCCGTTTTATCCTTTTTTCCAAGCTCGTCTATAGTGGGTTCTTTTTATTCTTGAATTGGAGGAGGCGCGTGTGCTACTCTCGCCACTAAATCTTGGGGTTCTCTATGGCTAAATTTCCGGTTGCGCAAAATCCGTTGCTCCTTCGTTTTCATAGACTTATGGATGCATTCGCCAAATCGGATGATGAGAGAGATTTTTATTTAGATCGAGTTGAGGGTTTTTTGGTTTATGTCGATTTAGACAAAGGGCAATCAGAGCTCAATGACTTGGAAAAAGAATTGAAGGTCAATGCAGAGCGCTACTGTTTAATTCCGAAGATGACCTACTACGAATTAAAAAAATTTATGGAAGGGTTTGTCCATGAAAAAGTGTATGACATCGACACAAAGGAGAAACTCTTAGATCTGATCCAGGCAAAAGAGGCGAGGGAAAATTTTCTTGAATTTATCTATGACCACTTAAGCGAACTAGAAAAATGGCAACAGTACTATATCGAGCGCTCTCGCATCAGAATCATCGAGTGGTTGAGATCTCAGCATGTGCAGTTTGTATTTGAAGAGGATGTGGAGGTCAACAAAACCATGATGGAAAAATTGAAGCGCCATCTCTTCGATACGCGGGTTGCAAAAGATGTAGCGCAGATGAGAGAGACCCTTTCTGCCAAGGCGAAGACATACTATTCTAATGAAGCGCTCAATCCCCGTCCCAAAAGGGGACGTCCTCCCAAACAAGTGGCAAAAGTAGAGGTAGAGCCTCAAGTTGTAGTGGATATGTACACGACTGTGCCAGCGCCTTGCAGACTTTTTCTTTATTTGCCAGACATCACGAGCGTTTCGAATGTGACATTTTCTGCTAAATTCGATACAGAAGCGCAGCTGCTTGCTAACTTGAGAGGAAGCACGCGCGTGAAGATCGATACGCGACTCCAAGCCCTTTCAGAAAGGCTCGAGTCGCTACGCACACTATCGACCCGTTTGACGGGGATTGAAGATATCTCTCTTGGGCAAGAAAAGAAGATGATTCAGGAAGTGGGCAAGAAGGCAAGCTTTATAGAGGAAGAGGGTGCAAAGCCTGGAATTACAGAAGTGGCACGAGGATTTTTGCCAGGAAGCAAAAAACGGGAGCGGGTGGCGGCAAAACCGGGTCCTGTTACAGAGAGGAAAACGAAAATGGTAACGCAGCTTCCTTCTAAAAAAACCAAAAAATAAAATTTTATGGATAAAGCCGCTTGCATTCGACTGCTTGAAGTGATGCTCCTGACTCGGTTTTCCGATGAGAAGATGCAAAAGCTCATCCGGCAAAATAAGGGGGGCTCGTTTCACCTATGTGTCAATGGCCATGAGATGGTGGGAGCCCTTCTTGCCCTTTCTCTCATTCCAGGAAAAGACTGGGCCCTTCCCTACTACCGCGATCGCGCTTTTGCTTTGGGCTTGGGCTGCAGTGTGACAGAGGTGATTGCGGCGTGTCTTGCGCGCGATATCCCCCATCATTCAGGCGGACGGATGATGCCAGAGCATTTTACGCACAAAGAATTGCGTATCCCTTGTCAGTCGAGTTGCGTGGGGTCTCAGTTTTTGCAAGCTGTCGGAGTGGCAAAGGCAGTGCAGCTAGCAGGAGATGACGATATTGTCTACGTTTCTGGGGGAGATGGGGCGACATCGCAAGGGGATTTTCACGAGGCGCTCAATTTTTCTTGCCTGCATAAGTTGGGGCTGATTTTTGTCATTCAAGATAACGGGTGGGCGATCTCTGTTCCGGTTCACCATCAGACGGCAGGAGGAACGATTGCCAAGATGGCAGCAGGCTATGAGGGGTTGAGCGTCTTTGAGGTAGATGGATGTGATTATGAGCAACTCTCCTCTGCAGCTCTGGCAGCAGTTACAAAAGGGCGCTCAAAACAGGGCCCGAGTCTCATCGTCGCGAAGGTCCCTCGGATAGGGGCGCACAGTAGTAGCGATGACCCTTCCAAATACCAAGATCCCGTGTACTTTGTAGGAGAAAAAGAGAAAGACCCCCTACCTCGTTTTGAGAAGTTTTTAATCGCTCGAGGAGTGATTACAGAAGAAGAGCTCTCCCTTCTCAAGGGGCGTCTATTTAATGAGGTGGAAAGCGCTGCTATTGCAGCAGAAAAGATCCCCTTTCCCGATCCAGAGACAGCAGCAACGGGAGTATTTGAAGAGATGGCATTTCCCTCATCGACATCTCCTGTTGAAGAGGATGCTCCTTCTGCAGACGGGATCGTGATGATGGATGCGCTCAACCACGCCCTCGATGAGGAGATGAATAGAGATCCGACTGTAGTTGTCTTCGGACAAGATGTGGCAGAAGGAAAGGGAGGGGTCTTTGGCATCACGCGTAATTTAACTGCCCGTTACGGAAGGGCGCGCTGTTTTAATTCCCCGCTAGCAGAATCGAGCATCATCGGCATTGCCATGGGGATGGCGATGGCGGGTTTTAAACCGGTTGCTGAGATTCAATTTGCCGATTACATGTGGACAGGGGTGAATCAGTTATTCAACGAGCTTGCCAGCGTCTACTATAGATCTAATGGGGAGTTCCACTGCCCTCTTGTCCTTCGGATGCCGTATGGAGGCTATATCCAAGGGGGCCCTTACCATTCACAGAGCGTCGAGGCGTTTTTGATCCATGCCCCGGGGTTAAAAGTGGTCGTTCCCAGTAATGCGGCTGATGCAAAGCGCCTTCTGAAAGCAGCGATCCGCGATCCCAATCCCGTCGTCTTCTTAGAACATAAAGCGCTCTATCGCCAGCGTGTCTTTTGTGCACGCAAAGAGCCGGGCCCAGAAGAGGTGCAGCCTTTTGGTAAAGCCAAAATTGTACGGGAGGGAAAAGATCTCACCGTGGTGTGTTGGGGGATGATGGTATTTATGGCCTCGCAAGTGGCCGACACCTTAGCCTCCCAAGGAATTTCTATCGAGGTGATCGATCTAAGAACCTTAGTCCCTCTCGATATCGAAACGGTTCTGAACTCTGTGCGCAAGACGGGCAAGGTGTTGATCGCTCATGAGGCACCAAGAAATTGTGGCTTCGGTGCGGAGATCGGTGCGCGTATCGCAGAAGAGGCCTTTTCTTATCTCGACGCTCCTATCCGGCGCATCGCAGGCAAAGACTGCCCCGTGCCTTACAGCAAGATTCTCGAAGACCAGGTGTTGCCGCAACTCAAGGATTTAGAGAGAGCAGCGGTTGAGCTGGCTCAGTTTTGAAATAAATCGCGCGACTTAGATTCTCTTGATGGGCAATCGAAATTTCTGTGAGGGCGTTGAGTCTGTCTATTGTTTCTTGAATAATTTTAAGGGCGAGCTCTTGTGAGTTACACTCGCTAGAGAGGTGCGCTAAGTGGATATGTTTAAGACCGGGGTGGTACACCTTTTCGATCAGCTCTGCGCACTGCGCATTGGATAAATGCCCCTGCCTTCCTAAGACGCGTTGCTTATAGAGGGGGGGCCTTGAGCTGGCATGCACCATAGAAGGTTCATGGTTTGCCTCCACGTAGAGATAGTCGCATCCCTTTAAGTGGTTCACGACAAAGGTGGTCGCAAGGCCCAAGTCGGCACAAAACCCCACCTTAAATTCCCCACTTTTAATCGCAAATGCCACGGGATCGATCGCGTCGTGCTGGATGCTGAAGGGGAGTACTTCGAGATCTTTAAATGCAAAA
>JAHFTN010000091.1 GCA_023269365.1 Chlamydiota bacterium
AGTTTTCATTTACTGGGATAGGTTCATGAACCTATGACGCCGCAATATTGCTGTCTTCCAATGGATAAAGTCCAGTTTTAAAAGAAATTAAGGGCTGAGATGCATTATTTAAAATTTCTGGGGACCTTCTTTCTACTCTCAGCTCTGTACTTAGGCCTTGATTTTGTATGTGAAAAGGCAACGCAAGGGTTTCGCCTCCACCTGGTCCTTTCTAATCTGCCCAATGACCCGCGCTGGGAACTGCCTCCCCTCTCTCAAGAAGCAATGGCAACTCTTGAGCACCGTCTGGATCAACCCTTTACCTTGTTGGGAACAGGGGGGTGGTGTTTTGCCTTCTTAGGGGCAGATCAACACACCGTACTCAAATTTTATAAACACACCCACCTTTCCCTTCTTAATGCGCTCAAAGAACTCTCATTTAAAAAATTTCTCCTAAAAAGCCCATCTTGGCCGCAAAACACCCCTTATTTTCAAGAATTTAATTTCACGAGCTGCGCTCTTCTCTATACGAAGTTAAAATCCAGAACGGGCCTCCTCTATGCTCATTTAAATAAAACAGAAGGGTTGTTTAAGCCTGTGACACTCATTGACAACCTCGGCGTCAAACACCTTGTTGAGCTCGACCACACAGAGTTTGTCGTGCAAGAAAAGGCCGAGCTGATCATTCCCTATCTCGAGCAGCTCGTAAAGGAGGGGAAGATAGATCTAGCAAAAAATAGCATCGATGATATCATACAGTGCTTACTCGAGCTGTATAAAGCGGGATTAAGGGATGTGGATGTCTCCTTTAGGAATAACTTTGGTTACGTAGACAACAAGGCTGTTGCGCTAGATTTGAGTTCATTTGTCTATGATAAAACACTAGAAGGGGTCGATGACTACAGAATGATGGTTCAAACCAAAACAAAACGCCTCGCACACTACCTTAAAAAATATCAACCTGAACTCTATCTTCATTATCAACACAGCCTTGCTCTATGAAATGCTATACCCAAACAACTTCAAAAGTTGGTTCTTGCCAAGGAGTCGCCCTGAATTTGAGTCAGGCAGAGCCGACCACGAAGCAGCTCAACTTGAATGAGTTGGGCGATGCAGGGGGACTCAAATTCAATGGCTTACGACGCTGGCAGAAATCAACTTTTGAAGTTGTTTGGGTATACAGTCTTTTATTAGTAACACTTCTGTGCTTCATAGGTTCCCTAACCCATCTAGATCGGATTTTTTTTAAACGCAACGCAGGGTTTTGCGTCCGCTTTTTATACACAAATCTTCCCAATAATCCTGAATGGAACCTCGCCCCCCTTTCTGAAGAACAACGATCTGTGTTAGATCTCATTTTAAATCAAAAATTTCACTATTTAGCTAAAGGGGCTCACTGCTTTGCCTTCATTTCAGAAGACAACAACTACGTGATCAAATTTCATAGGTACGCCTCTCATATGCGTGTATTTCCTTGGCTGAATCACCCTTTGGGGTATCTCTTCGATGCCAAGAGAATGCAGATAAAAAAACACAACATTGAGCAGCTACATCACAATTTCCTTAGCTACAAAGAAAGCTACGAGCACCTCAAGGAAGAAACGGGTCTTCTTCTTTTACATCTTAACAGAACCTCTATCCTCAAAAAAACTCTGACCCTCGTCGACAAAACACAAGCAGAATACACAGTTCCTCTTGATCAAGTTACCTTCATCTTACAACGCAGGGCCGATCTCATTTATCCCACCCTCGATAAACTCTATAAAGCAGGCGATTTAGAAAAGGGGCGCCAAGTCATCTCCCAAATCCTCCATCTCATCTACACCTGCTGCCAAAAGGGGTATATAGATCAAGATCCCGTGCTTAGAAAAAACTATGGGCTCCTCGAGGATAGAGCTATCCATATCGACGTAGGGGATCTTGTAAAGAATGAAGAAGTGCAGAGTCGCGAGCAGGCCCTCGGCCACGTCAAAGAGATCACAGAAAGCCTAAAAAAGCGGCTAGAGCATACCTACCCTAAACTCTTAGAGAGCTATAAAGAAGAAATCTCAGATTTGGGTAAAAACTCTTTAAACTGAGCCTGTAAAGAGGAGGGGACCACCTCTTCTATCCCCGTCTTGTCATACATCAGGAAATAGGTGCATGCCACCATGATTCCAAAAGAGGGGCTAAATAGAGCCACGAGTAGAGAGACAGCGCAGACGAGCGAGCGCCTTAGGGCGATCCATTTTTTGCTCTGAAATACTTTAAAGGAAGTTTTTTTTCCTCCCGTGCACAAGATACATAGCGAAGAGAGGCAAAGGCAGCTGAAAGCAAGTCCCATCCATAGTAAGTCTATCCCTAAGAGGATGAGAAAGAACAGGCGCGCTGCACAGGCTGAGAATAAGCGCCCTTTAGGCTTTCCTTCTGCAAGAGGAGAAGAGAGTTCTTCTTCGTATGCCTGAGGATCTGGACTAGACAGATCGTAAATAGCCATTTTTCATCATTCCTATTTTCTATGCTTCACTTTATTAAAGCCGTTGGGTGCCGCGATCCGATACCCTTCGGCACAGGTTGGGTAGTTAAACATCTGATCGATAAAATAGTCAATACGCAGATTAAAATTCATTGCCCCCTGCCCGATATGGATCCCTAAAATCTCTAGCGTCTCTACACGAAAGAGGATTTTAAACATCCCTGGATCATCCCCGGCAATCTGATTGCGCGCGATCTCGTAATAGTACACACGCCCCACCTCGTAGCGAAAGTCCAACTCTTTAAGCTTATTTTTAGTATACCTACAAGAAGAAATTTCAGGAATCGTATAAATTCCAATCGGGGGAAAACTAGGAAAGTGATGGGTCTTAGCTCCAAAGGCATGGCGCACGGCTAACCTTCCCTGCTCCCTACTCGTTGAAGCGAGGGAAGGGGCCCCAATCACATCTCCTACTGCATAAATATGGGGAACTAGCGTTTGAAATAACGTATTTACAAGGATATATCCCTTTTTGTCCACATAGAGCTCTTCCACCCTCTACCTCTTTTGAACTTATTCGCAAAGTATCAAAATTTATTTTTAATTTAAAGAATCAAATACTTGTTGCCGTATTCAGATGAAATTGATAAGATGGCCCTTTTCATTTTAGGAGCAAATCATGTCCAAGCGATGTCAAGTTACAGGCAAAATCCCAAGACGGGGCAACTCTTATGCCCTCCGTGGGATTGCAAAGAAAAAAAAGGGGATTGGCCTTAAAGTTACAGGAATTACGAAGCGCCGTTTTCGTCCCAATCTGCATAAAAAGCGTCTCTTCCTCTCTGAAGAGAACCGTTTTATCACTCTGCGTTTGTCTACCAATGCATTGCGCACCATCGATAAAGTGGGTCTTCCCTCTATCGTGCGTCAGATGCGCAAACAAGGGCAACACATCTAAACATTTATGTACCGCCTTTTGAAAAAGGGTCTTTTTCCCCTTCTCGTCGGCGGTATTGTCTTTTTTCACCTCTGGTTGATTTTTGCAGCGACCCAGGTCTCCCTTCCCCTTGCAGAACAGCCCCTTTTCTTCTACTCAAACCAGGCTCGCCAAGACATTAAGCTTACCCTTATCCGCGCTCTACAGGGCGCTAAAAGATCGATCTATTTGAGCGTGTATGGGATCTCTGACCTTCAAATCCTCGATACGCTCAAGAAAAAAGCGGAAGATGCCATCCCTGTCACCATCGAATATGACGCCTCAGCCTCTTTAAATTTAAAAAAAATCCTTCTCCCCCGGATCCTAGCGCAGCCGATTAAGACTAAGGGGTTGATGCATCGAAAAATCGCCGTCATCGATGAAGAAGTGGTCTTTTTAGGCTCAGCTAACTTCACTCCCACCTCACTAAAACACCATGCCAACCTCATCGTAGGGCTCTACCACCCTCCCCTTGCTGCCTACCTTAAAAACCCCTTCTCCAATGCCTTTACTTTTACTATCCGCTCTCTCCAAGGAAGGCTCTTCCTCCTTCCCGACCCGAGTCAAAAAAGTTTAAAAGAGCTGCTGCACGATTTAACCCAAGCAAAAACCAGCATCTACATTGCGATGTTTACCCTGACTCATCCCGAGATCACAGAAACCTTAAATGCGGCAAGACAAAGGGGTGTCGATGTCAAGGTAGCCATCGACACCTACACGGCAAGAGGAGCGAGCAAAAAGGCGATAGAGATGCTACATAGAGCCGGCGTGAAGATTTACTTGAGCCAAGGGCAGGAGCTCTTGCATCACAAGTGGGCCGTTATCGATGAAGAGCTCCTCATCATGGGCTCCGCCAACTGGACAAAAGCGGCTTTCACAAAAAATCAAGATTTCATCCTGTTCCTCTCCCCCCTCGAGAAGACCCACAAACTTTTTTTTCGCAACCTGTGGAATCTCATCGAAACAGAAAGCGTAGAATTGTAAATTTCTATACAATGAGATCATTTTAGAGGAGAAACCGTATGGACTCGTGGTGGATGCAACTGTTTTCCATGGCCTTTGCGCTATTTTTATTGATGGATTCGATTGGGAATGTGCCGATCTTCATCTCTGTGCTCAAAGAGATCGAGCCTAAGCGGCAGCGCAAAATTATCTTTCGCGAATTGCTGATTGCGCTATTCATCATTATTTTGTTCAACTTCATTGGAGAAGCTCTCCTTAATTTCCTACAAGTCTCCATAGAAACAACACTCATTTCTGGAGGGATCATCTTATTTCTTATCGCTCTGAAAATGATTTTTCCAGGAGCTCAGGATCACAACATGGAACGATTCCAACACAAAGAACCCTTTATTGTCCCTTTGGCGACCCCTTTAATTGCAGGCCCTGCCGTGCTTGCAGCTGTCATGCTCTACGCAGGTCAACACCATCCGGCGACGACGGTGGGGGCAATTGTCCTTTCCTGGGCTGCATCGACACTTATTCTATTGAGCTCTTCTCTATGGAGAAAGCTTCTAGGATGGCGCGGGCTTATTGCCTGTGAAAGACTCATGGGACTTATCTTGACCCTCATTGCCGTGCAGATGTTCTTAGAGGGTGTGAAGATCTTTCTGCATGCTTAATCTTAAGCTTACCGTATGCTATGAGGGCACCTCCTACCTCGGCTGGCAAGAAACCTCTATGGGCCCTAGTATAGAAGGGGCCCTAAAGCAAGCCATCCAGACCCTTTTACAACACGAAGTAGAGCTGCAAGCAGCGAGCCGCACCGATGCCGGAGTGCACGCTCGGGCGCAAATTGTCAACTTCCTAACAGAAAAGTCCCTATGTTTAGAGAAGTTTCAATACAGTTTAAACGGGCTGCTTCCCAAGCAGATCGCTGTAACACGAGTAGAAAAGATGCCCCTAGACTTCCACCCCACCCTAGACTCCCTTGCAAAGGAATACGAATACCAGATCTGCACCCATCCGATCCAACTCCCCTTTGAAAGATACACGTCCTGGCACTTCCCTTATCCGTTGGATTTAGCATCGATGACTTTTGCAGCTCGCTGTTTGGAAGGGAAGCATGATTTTTCCACCTTCTGCAATGAGCTCTCCCTGTGGGACAGAACCCCTCTATGCCATTTAGAAAAAATAGAGGTAAATGCAATTCCAGGAAGGGGGGTTAAATTCCTCTTCGTAGGAGACCACTTTCTCTATAGGATGGCGCGCAACCTAGCTGGAACGCTCGCCTATGTCGGCTGCGGAAAGATTCAAGCAGAAGAAATCCCCGCAATTTTAGAAAGCAAAGACAGAACCCGCGCTGGGATGACGGCGCCGGCCCTCGGTTTAATGCTGACTCGCGTTGTATATCCTAACGCTCCGTACGCGTTCAGCTAGTACTAATTCGTATAGTGGACCCATAAGTCTAGACAATTTTTAATTTAGTGCGAGCAAAAGGGATGAGCAGCGACACGAGCTCTTCTAACCCTGCGACTTGAGCGACAAGGGCTTCACGCTCCTCTTCGAGGAGGTGAAGCTCTTGCATCTCTATATTGTTCTCAACATCGGACTCTAGATTTTTCTCCTCCCCCTGCTTTTGCAAAAGAATCAATGCCCCTTCTGTTTTAAATGCCTCTTTTCTGGCTGCATCTAGGGCTGCTGCCTTTTCCTCGAAACGGTTCTTTAACTCTGCATACTGCCTCTCTAGCTCTGATAGGCGCAACGGCTCATCAACAGACTCTTCAAGGGCAGAGGAAATCTTCTGGCTCTCGAGCTGCCTTGAATAGGTGCGCAGCGTTGCATTTTCTTGATGTAAAGGCTCGAGCGCCTTTTCTAAAAGGGAGCGTGCCTTTTCTGATTGGAGGTAAAGAGTATTGAAATGTTTTTTCTCTGCCTGCATTTGAGTAAGAAGCCCCTCTTTTTCTTTCTTGGCAAAAAAAAGCTCTTGCGCCTCTGAATAGATGAG
>JAHFTN010000005.1 GCA_023269365.1 Chlamydiota bacterium
AATTTACAATCGACTTGCGCTGGCAGTAATGGCATGTCGCTTTCACCTCTTCGATCGAATCGGCAAGCTCCATCAAACGCTTCGACCCCTCGAAAAGGCGTGTTTTAAAGTCGCTGCGCAATCCATAGCAGATCACGGGGATGTTTTTTGTCAACGTCAACTGCCGCAACTCCTCGATGTGAAGCGCTGATAAGAACTGTGCTTCATCAACCAAAATGCAATTCACCCCTTCCCAGTCTAGAGTGAGAAGCTCTGTCTTTGCCGAGACGAGAAGGTCGGCTGTCATCTCGAGTCCGGCGCGCGACTTGATGCTCTCTTTGCCAAAGCGGATGTCTAGCTCTGGCTTGAGCAATACAATCGATTTGCCTTGCTGTCTGTAGTTGTGCGCGACAGCTAATAAGTTGAGAGTCTTCGCACTCCCCACTGTCCCGTAGCGAAAATAGAGTTTTGCCATTTTAAATCCCCTGTTATGAATCTATCCGCAAAGTCGAGTGCTCTGATTTTTAAAGGATTTTTCTGCAAGTTTCCGAGCTGCTTCGCAGGACATGCTAGGATAAATAGACCAAGAAGCAGCTTGGGAACCTGCTGGAAAAAACTTAAAAAGCAGAGTACTCGACTTTGAGGATAGGTTCCTGAGCTTGACTATACACACGTTTCATTTTTCTTCCATTTTTTTTCCCGATCCTCCATAAAAAATGGGTATGAAGATTTTAAAAGAGGTCTCCTATGCTACTCATGTCAGATATTCATGTAAGATCTTTTTCAGGAGCTGGCTTAAAACCTTACCTGCATAGCCTGGCAAAGCTGCGCGCTGAGGTGTTTAGAGATTCCCCCTATTTCGAAGAGCCAGACATCCATAGGGAGACCGAGTATTTGAAAAAAGTTGCATCTTGCAAAGACTCTATTGCCATACTCATCTTCGATGGGACCACCCTTGTCGGCTCTGCCATAGGAACTCCCCTCTCCTTGGAGGAGGCGGCAGTAATCAAGCCCTTTAAAGACCTCGAACTCGATATCCACACCTATTATTTTCTAGGGGAATCGACCCTTCTCAAACACTACAGGGGAAGAGGAATAGGGCATCATTTTTTTGATGCCAGAGAAACCCACATCACCCACCTTCAGCCGTTTAAACATCTGTGTTTTTGCGTGCAGGCGTGCTGCGAATCCCCAACCCATGCCCACCATGAGTTTGTCTCCCTTCACGATTTTTGGAGAAAGCGGGGTTACGTCCACCATCCCGAGTTAAGATGCCAACTCATGAGAAAAAAGATCGATAAGACCCTTCCCGAAGAAGACCAGATGAGTTTTTGGATTAAAGATCTTTAAATGAGGTGTTTATGATAACAGGAACTGTAACTCGAAGCCCAGAGGAAATTCCTCTCGAAACTCAACAGGCTAAATACTGGATCATAGCTCCTAGTGGTCGAAGGATCGCGGTCGATCGAACTGAAACTTTCACCTACGAAGAGGAGGGGGTTAAGTGTAATGGAGACCCCGTGATAAAGACACACTATGACACTAGACCCCGTGTCTTTTGTGCTCAAGGGCAAGGAGAGTCTGTGGAGAATCTCTTCACCCCTGGGCATTTTCGTTTAGCCAGTAAGTACGACACCTTCTCCTGGAGAGCAGTAGAAGGGGTTAATTACATCGGCAACGGCTTTGAAATAACGGCTCACGGAAAAGCTTATTATGATCCTAATGACCCCGTTCAAGCCACTGCTGCTAAGGCCTACGACAGAGCGCAAAGCTGCTTTTCTTTTATCGATTGGTGTCGTTCTTGTGTAAGTTGCTGCTTTCCGCCCTAATAGACCTCTTGAACAACCCCCCTTTTCTTGAAAAAATCGTACGAGTTCAAGGGAGCTCTTTAGAGTTTTAATTTCTGTAGTCGCTCTAAAAACTCTTGAAATTTGCTCTGAAAGCCTTCCTGGATAGACCAATTCTCAATTTCTTGAACATTAATTTTTTTTCGAACAAATAGCAAGCGCTTGATCTAATCCTTGCCCATCATTCCAATAAAAATAACTAGCCAATCAATCGGTTTACCCCTCCTTCTTGGTCGCGTTCTTATACCCAAACAATTTCAAACGTGGGTTTTCCTCAAGGAGTCGCCCTGAATTTTGTCCAGGCGAAGCCGACATCGAAGCAGCTCAACTCGAATGAGTTGGGCGATGCAGGGGGACTCAAATTCAGCGGCTGACCTTGCGCCGAGGAAACCCAGCTTTTGAGGTTGTTTGTGTATAACCTTACAAATTTAAGAAAAATAACAAGATATTAGGATGGACAGGATGAGAAAATCGGGAAATTTTTTACCCTTTTTCCATCCTGTCCATCCTAATATCTTGTTATTTTTCTCCCTGTTTTAAAGAGGGCAAGTCACAAGGACTTTGCAGGTGTCCTGGTTCCCAAATAGCTTTTCAAGCATAGCAATCAACTTTTTTGGTTATATTACCAATCTATTTGGTCATTGCACAACTAATTGAAAATAAATAACTTAAAACTTTTCGAACGAGTCGAGGAAGGCGGTGATCTGGGACTGATCTGCTTTGGCTGCAGGGTAGACCACGGTGAGTTTGTAGAGGGTTCCCCCTACGATGATCAAGCGCCCTTGCATCTCTTTTTCCCCTTGAAGCATTCGGTAATCTAGGACGCGGAATTTACTTTGCGTTTTGAACTCTTTGGCGAGGAGCAAAGCCCCCGGCTCATGCTTTATAAGAAGATCAAGGACCCCCTTGAGAAGGGTCGTATTGCTTGCAAAACGCCATTTTCTGGGTAGGTCGAGATGGCTTACAGAGTAATGGACCTTTCGACTTTCATCGCTTGTAATCTCTTTATAGTTGAGCACCTTGCCACTGTCGGGGATCACAAGCTCTTTGGAAGCCAACTCGGGGCTTTTGGGAAGAGAGACTTTAAAGCCCGCTTCTTCTGAAGAGTACTGTACCCAACCACTTAACTCCCCCTTTTCTAATCCCATACTCCATAATGCGAGGGCATTACCACAAAGGGCGGCTAAGACAAAGACAGAACTTGTGAGAAACGCAGTTAATTTCCTTCTCCAGCCCGTCTTTTTCTGGTAGACGGTCCCTGGCCTTCTAGGAAGAAAGGCAGACCACTTCAGTGCCTTTTTATAACTCAGCGGCAACCCCATCGCATCGCGCACAGAAAGCCCAAATAACGCTTTTCCCGGCGTCGTTGCCCATTTGCTGATGAAAAAGGCCTCCACAGGAATCCATAGTAGGGGGATCGCAAGGGCTAGGTAATAATAAAAGAAAGGGCCGTAAAAGTAGGGAAGGGAAAGTGTAATTGCACCGATTACGAGATAGAAAATACAATAATCGCAAAACCGAGCTAAAGCGCGAAACCAATTATTTATTTCAAAATAGAACATAATGCAATTTCTCTTATTTTATAAAAGAGTATAGCATAACAGGCTATACACAAACAACCTCAAAAGTGGGTTTCCTCGGCGCAAGGTCAGCTGCTAAATTTGAGTCCCCCTGCATCGCCCAACAAATTCCAAGTTAAGCTGCTTCGGGATCGGCTGCGCCTGACTCAAATTCAGGGCGACTCCTTGAGGAAACCCAACTTTTGAGGTTGTTTGTGTATAATTAAACACACGAAAGTGAATTAAAATTTTAACTTCACGCTTCTTTTGCGATTATATCGATCTTTGAAATGTCGTCAAATAGGCTTTTTGGCATTCGAAAGAGGATCCCTCTAAGCGCTTTGTGAAAAATCTCGCTATAATTATCTGATAACCAATTAGATATATCAATATAAAGGTAAAATTCAGCCTCTCCTTCTTCATTTGCCTCTAAGACGCAATACCGTATCGGGTTTCCCTCAGGGGGAATGATATCAGCACTCGCATAAGCTTCAACTAATGTACGCGCTGTACTCAATACATCTTTTGATGAAACAGGAGGGGCATTTCTAATAATAGAATAATCTTGATCTTCTTGATATTTTCCCACAAAAAAGAAGGGGTAGGCAGTAGTGATGCACTCATTGTTTTTGTAATACACTTCAAAATATAGATCCTGCTCTTGGCTATAACATAAGCCTCGATTGCCTATGCGCTCAAAATGTCTGTTTTTCTGAATCAACCCATCTAATTGAGCTAATGATGAGATTCTCTCCGGTGGGAAAAATGTCGAATATTTAACTCCTTTTGAAACAGAAAAGCCCGCAAACAAAGTCCCATTAACAGAAACAACGGGATTGACAAGAGAGATCTCACAGTCCCCTTTTCTTAATAGGTGCCACCCTCTCCCCTTTTCATCGGGAGCCACCAGATGGTCATAGCACACGGGAAACGTGCATAAGGAAGGAGAAAACGGATCAAATTTCGATTCGATCCCTCTCAATGCGCTTGTCATATGAGCAAAAGGAGGCCTTTCTTCCATAAAACCTAAAAAAGATCGATGCTTTTTCAGTACATTTTCATCATTTTCATCATTTTGTTCAGGTTTACTCGGAGGAAACAGGGAATCATAGAGTCTGCGAGCGCAACGAACTCCCTCTTGTGGATTCTCTTCTCCAATGTCGCGAAGACACGTTAATACTTGATTCATAGCAGGCACAGAAGGAACTCCATTTTCATTGAGCTGTTCTAAAACAACGCGAACAGGAGTAGGAGTGCCTAAATCCACTTTAGCTCGACGAAATGGAGTACAAGGAGAACGGGAAAGTCCTTCTGAATCCCTTCTTCTCTTTGGAGTAGAAGAACGGCTTCTTCCTCTAGGACAAATTGGATCGGGAGAAGGGGGGCAAGAACCCTGACACTCCTGCTCTCGCGGCGGAGTCGATGCTCTAATTGACATAAAATTTCTTTTAATAATTAATTAATAAGAGAAATGATACAAAATCCAGCATTATTTTTAAATGAAAATAATTAATAACTACTATGATCAATTTTAACTTTGCCGCGAAAAATGCGGTAGACAAAGGTGCCATAGGCGAGAACGAGAGGGACCCCAATCGCAACGATGACCAAGAGAACCTTTAAGGTCAATGGGGAGGCCGCTGCATTGAAAAACGTGAGGCTATTGAGCTCTGGATCTACTGTCGAACGGACAAGGTAGGGAAAGGTCCCCACACCAAAGACTAAAAAGAGAAAAAAGATACAAGAACAAGACGATAAAAATGCCCACCCGTCATGATTGCGGGTGAACAGGCGCGGGACATTTAAAATGCTTAATAGGGCAAGGCTTGGCACGACAAGAAGCCATGGATTTTCTTTAAAGCGTAGAACCATGTGGGGTTTTGCAACCCAGGCTGCGAGGGTAGCTACGACAAAAAAGGCAATAAAAACAGCAATCGAGCTCTTTGCCCACCTGCGCAACTTAAGATGGAGTGCTCCTTCTGTTTTCATCGCGAGGAAGATCGCCCCGTGCATCAACATCAAGCTGACTGTGAAAAAACCTATCAATACAGGAAAAGGCCTAAGGAAAAGGGAGAAATCGCCAGTAAAATCTTGAGCGGCATTTAAAGGGATTCCGTCCATGAGATTCCCAAAGGTCAACCCCAATCCGAAACTGATGACAAAACTCGAAATAGAAAAAACGGCATCCCAAGTGGAGCGCCACTGCTTGGAGGGTCTTTTACTGCGAAATTCGATCGCGACAGCGCGAAAAATCAAGCCGGCAAGCAGGATCATACATAGGTCATAAAAACCAGAAAATAGCGTCGCATAGACATCGGGAAATCCTGCGAAAAGGGCTCCTCCCACAATCACGAGCCACACCTCATTTCCATCCCACACCGGACCTATTGCATTCAAGAAAACACGCCTTTCTGAATCTTTTTTTGTGAAGAAATTCATCATCCCTACGCCCAGATCAAATCCATCTAGAGCGACATAAAAGATCACGCTGACCCCAATAATCAGGTACCAAAGAAACGGCAGTAGAGACTCGCTCATCATCTATCCTCCTTGACAAGAGGATCTCGATACATAGGAACTGCCTCATCTTCTTCGGGGCCGTGTTTAATTTTTCGATCTAATAAAAAGAGAAATAGGACAAGTAAGAGCGCATAAATAGTTAAAAACATGAGCAAAGACCCCTGGATTTGATGAGCGCTCACGTTGGGAGACACTCCTTCAGAAGTTTTTAAGATCCCGTAGACGATCCAAGGCTGCCTTCCGATCTCTGCCGTCATCCATCCCGTGAGGTTAGCGATGTGGGGAAATCCGACAGAAATCATAAGTGCCCATAGAGCCCATTTCGTCTTTGCTAACCTTTTTCTCTTCCAGAGATAAAAACCGATAGAGGCCACAACGGCCATCAGGCCCCACATCGCAATCATGAGGTGAAAGGTTTGAAAGACGACGCCTATAGGAGGGCGCTCATCTAGGGGAATCTGATCAAATCCCTTAACGGGAGTCTTCACATCCCTGTTAGCAAGTAAACTGAGTAAGCCGGGAATTTGCACTCCCCTGACCTCTTGCGTCTTCGTATCGACCCATCCAAACAGCGTAAGAGGGGTATAAGGCGCTGTCTTATACACCCCTTCCATGGCAGCGAGCTTTGCGGGTTGATGGACAGCCACACCTCGCGAAGTCGCATCCGCAGAGAAGAGTTGTAAGAGCAACACGACCCCTGCTGCAAAAAAAGCCACCTTGAAGGTCTTATTGACAAAATCGAGATGTTTTTTCTTGAAGAGGTAATAGGCATTTACACTGAGGATGAGAAAAATCCCCGTCAGCCAGCAGCCCAAGATCACATGGGTCAAACGGTCGACAGAAGAAGGGTTAAAGACCATCGCCCAAAAATCGGTTACGACAGCTTTAGAAGATACCCCCTCTCCCACAACGCGAAATCCAGCAGGAGTCTGCATCCACGAGTTGGCAACGACGATCCAGACGGCGCTAAAATGGGCTCCGAGCGCAACGCAGATCGTCGAGAAATAGTGCATCTTGGGCCCCACCCGATTCCATCCAAACAGCATCACTCCCAAAAAGCCCGATTCCAAAAAAAAGGCAAAGATCCCTTCTGCTCCGAGTGCACTTCCAAAGACATCTCCCACGAATCTCGAGTAGCGCGCCCAATTCGTTCCGAATCCGAAGAGCTGCACAAGACCCGTTGCAACTCCAAGAGCAAACGTGAGAGCAAAGACCTTGGTCCAGAATTTTGTGATTTCTTTATAGAGAACATTTTTTGTCTTTAGGTAGAGCCCTTCAAAGAAGCAGAGCATCAAACCCAGCCCAATGCTCATAGGAGGGTAGATGTAATGAAAAGCGCTTGTAAACCCAAACTGAATCCGCGCTAACATCTCCGCTTCCATACTCCTCCGGTTCTCGACTCCTGGACTTGTAATCATTGGAGGACGGCAATTTCACGTCTAAAGCCTCCACAAATGATTACAAATCCAGGACTCCCCATCCTAACGATTTCAAATAAAAAATGTCCATTGTTTTTCATTTTCAGTTGTGCTAGGTTAACCTTTCTCTTTTAGGTAAAAGATGAGCCCGTTATTTCATGGCACTACCCCTTTTTTTGAAATCTTAATCATTGCCATCATCCTCAACTACCTGCTCTCTTTCTTCTGGAATACACGCTCTATGGATCTCGTACTGGGGCTCTTGGCGTTTCTGCTTATCTTTTTCATCTCTTCTTGGTTGAATTTACCCATTCTACATAAACTCATGTTCGTCGTGGGCAATGTCGCTGTCATTGCTATTTTAATTATCTTCCAGCCGGAATTGAGAGTCGCCCTTTCTAAACTTAGCGTCAAAGGGCGCCGGTTTAAGGGGATTACAGAATTCGACAAATTTTTAGATCAGCTTGCAAACTCCACCTACCGATTGGCAGAAAAGAGGATAGGGGCACTTATCGTCTTACAACATGAGGACTCATTGGACGAATTCGCTCGCAAAGCAGTCACCCTCAATGCGCAATTTTCCTCAGAGCTGCTTGAGTCAATTTTCGCCACGACCACGCCTCTTCACGATGGGGCAGTTCTCGTGCGCGATATGACCCTTCTTGCAGCAGCTGTCATCCTCCCCTTAGCAGAAGACCACTCGCAGCTGCCCCGTTCCATGGGCACTCGCCATCGAGCCGCCTTGGGAGCTAGCCAACTTACAGATGCGATCATTATCGTTGTCTCCGAAGAGACGGGAAAGGTTTCTATTGCAAGGGAAGGGGTGATTACCCCTGGAGTGAAGATCGATCGCTTTAAAGGGATTATACGCAGTATCTTTACGCCGACGCCCCACACAGATTTTAAGAGCCAATTCAACATCAAAGACTGGCTAAAACAATGAAAACGCTTTTCTATAAACTCTTTATTCAGCATTGGGCTCGCAAACTCATCTCCCTCCTACTAGCTGTCATCATTTGGATCGTCGTGAACCATAGTCTTACGAGCACGCGCAATATTAGCAATGTTCCCGTTAAGATCATCCATCTCCCCGAAGGGAAAACGGTGGAGGGGATGCAACCCAATGGGAGGCTTGCTAAAAAACTCACCCTGACCCTCGTTGGCAATAAAACGCTCATCGATGAACTTACCGCCTCTGATTTGGAAGTCGTCGTTGATGCTACCGATAAACCCGATGAATGGATTGTCGTTGTCAACAAAAAGAATTTGCTTTCTTTAAACCCAGAACTTGACGTTAACAGTGGGATCACTCGCGTCTATCATCCCAATTTCCCCATTCGCATGACGAAATTAGTGACAGATAAGATTCCCCTCGTCATTACCCAACCGATTGGAGAGCCCCCTCGTGGGTACCAACTCCTCTCCGTATGGCCTCACAACCTCTTTTTGACTGTCAGTGGACCCGAAGAAGTGATCAAACGCCTTAAGGGCAAAGAGCAGAGGATCACTTTTAATTTAAGCGATATTTCTAAATCCCAACTCGATGAGATCTCTCTAAAATCTGAAACGAACTCTGATGTGGTGAGTTTTTTCATTCCCGAGAGTTGGAAACAGATCAATATCCCTGCTCTGTCTGATTCTCCCCTAGAGCTCAATGACCCCCAAGCTAAAGCGTTGCGCATCGATTTCATCCGTCGCAATCTGTTGCCCATCGGCGCTCCCCTCCCTTGCTCCCTCTTCTTCCCTGCAGAGACACTGAAAACGCTTAATCCAGAAACGATCACTATCCGCCCCAACTCACTCGTTCACTCTACAAAAGGGATCTCCCTGATTACTTACCCTCTTTATGTCAATGGGGTCGATCATCTTTTTTTAGAAACGGTGCGAGAGATGTTAGAAATTGTCGTCATCGTCTCTCCCCCTTCTGAGCGCAAACTTTTGGATTGGAGCGTACAATTCATCAACCCCCGCGCTTTGGAAGACGCCTATGTCACGCCCCTGATGTCTGATGTCTCAGACCAAGATATCCTCCTCATCCAACCCGCTCTGCGAGAGGAGTACTTGCGCAACCGCTTTAGAAGTTATATGCAACGCTTCCAGCTCTTTAACGCCGACGATAGCAAATTCGATCTCTCCATTACGCTTAAAGACACCCAAATTGACATCGAAAATACAGAACAAAGACCATGACCGTAACATTAATTAAAAATGAGTTGTTTAAGCAAGGTGGTTTAGAAAAGTACACTTGGCAAATCGCCCGTGATTTCTGTTCGATGAAGATCCCCGTCACCCTGTTGACAAGTGGCGCTCCCACTCCCCCTTTTTCCAGTCCCTCCCTACAGATCGTCTCCCTTCCCGTAAGACACCGCCTTAGCTACTTAAGCGTCCACCATTTCGATAAGGCGTGCGACGAATACCTTTCACAACACCCAACGCCCATCGTCTTTAGCCTAGATCGCAACCGCTTTCAAACCCACCTACGCGCAGGCAACGGGGTCCATGCCGCCTACCTCAAGAGAAGAAGTGCTGAAGAGGGATTTACAAAAAAGCTCTCCTTCCACCTCAACCCCCTCCATCAGATCCTCCTCTCCCTAGAAAAAAAAGCTTTCGAACACCCGCGCCTCAAGATCCTCTTCACCAACTCAGAAATGGTAAAACAAGAAATCCTCGAGCATTACAAGACTGACCCCCAAAAAATCCAAGTCGTGCGCAATGGGGTAGAGTGGGAAGCGATGCAAAAGCCGTTTGATCTCTGGGAAGAAAGCAGAGGGCGGCAGCTCAAAGAGTTCCATTTAAACCCCAGCGCTTTCCAATTCCTCTTCATCGGCCACAACTTCCAAAGAAAGGGGCTACATAAGCTCCTCTACGCCCTTTCTTTTATCAAGAATGAAAATTTCGAGCTGAGCGTCGTCGGAAAAGATAAGAACCTGCACGACTTCCAACAGCTCGTCCGCAAGCTAGGACTTTCCAATAAAGTCTTCTTTTTTGGCGCTCAAGAGCACCCCCTCCCCTTCTACCAGATGGCAGACACCCTCGTCATCCCCTCGATTTACGACCCCTTTGCCAATGTCACTATCGAAGCTCTTGCCATGGGGCTATTCACCCTCTCCTCGAAGCACAACGGCGGCCACGAGATCCTCACCCCCCAAAACGGCGCCACTATCCCCAACCTCAACGACCCCGCCGCCTTCTCCACCCTCCTCAAACACACCCTCTCCCACCCCAAAACACGCCCCAGAGCAGAAGCGGTACGCCAAAGCGTCAAACACCTCGATTTTTCCCACCAACTCCGGCTCCTCACCCAAGCCACTCTTGATTCACTGTGAAAACCCTATTCTCCTTGCCAAAATTTTCAAAAGCCGATACACTACAAATTGTAGTAATAAAACTACAAAATGTAGTACTTTATGAGTCCCTTATTAAAACTTTTTGCAACTCCCACACTAGCTGAAATTCTCAGTTTGCTATTCCTGAACCCTGAAGAAGAATTTTACCAATCAGAGCTTGCTAAAAAAATTCAAAAAGGCCTAATTCAGGTTCAAAGAACAATTAAGGTTTTAGAGGAAACTGGACTTATTGCATCAACCCACCGAGGCAGGATGATTTACTATAGAGCTGCCAGAACTCATCCTGCCTTTAACGATTTAAAAAACCTATTTCTAAAAACCTTGTCTTTAGGGGAAAGCATTCAAAAAGCTTTACTCTCATTCAAGATCTCTCTGGCCTTTATTTTCGGCTCTGTTGCACGCGGGAACGAGTCGATAGATAGCGATATTGATTTGTTTATCGTTACAAAAGTCACATTGCGAGAGCTCTCTAAAGCTTTAGGCCCCCTCTCTAAAAAATTGCAAAGAGAACTCAACCCCGTTATTTTTGAGCCCGATGAATTTAAAAATAAAATTTCAAAAAATGATCCCTTTCTGATAGAAGTTCTACAAGCTCCAAAACTGTGGATCATCGGCAATGACAGAATACTTAAACAGATGCTTAAAAGAGGAGCGGCTAAAGAATCATAGGACGTCTATAGAGGAAATCTCAAAGCTCTTTAAAATTATCAATAGAGACTTAGCAGACGCAAATATTCCAGCTTTATCAGCAGATCGTCGCTTTATTACAGCTTATAATGCCCTGCTACAGCTGACAACAGTAGTCTTACGCGTCCATGGGTTAAGGACTAATCCCAACAAAGCCGGTCATCATCGCGTTTCCATTGATGCATTACCTGAAATTTTAGGATCTGAATTTCAAGACCTAACCGATTATTTTCATGCATGTCGCATTAAGAGGCATAGCTGTGATTATACAAATTCTGGCGAAACTTCAGATAAAGAAGCGACAGAAATTTTTATAGAAGCTACAAGCTTTAAAAATGCAGTTCTGCAATGGATAAAAAAAACACACCCTCAACTGCTTGTGCATGAACAGATTACAACTTCACGCTAGCAGGCAGAAGAGCTCGACTCAATGCATTACTTGGCGCGTGACACTAGAGCGTAAAGAGCTCGATAGACATCGCGTATCCACGCCGCAATCGCCCACGGTATGGGTCTAATCCCCCCGTGCCATACCTCGCGCAAACTCGCCTTAAGAAAGGTAGATACACCACTGATATACGTCACGGGAATCTTTTCAGAATACCCAAAAGGCCCCATCAAGATGATGAGAGGCTCTCTATCGCTCGTCCCACCTCCAGAGCGCATCGATAACCATACGTTACGCCCTCGTAGCATCTCTTGTAGACGAGACAGATCTTGGCCTGCTTCAATCTTCCAAACTGAGAGGCTCTTCAAGCGAGGAAATGTCTTGATCCATTCTTCGAGCCGCTCCAAGGGGATAGCCCCGTATTCTGCACTTAAATGTACCTCGCGAAGGTTTGTGCACAACTTAATCTCTGGAGGATAGCGATCTAAAGGAACATGCGAGAGTGAATCATTAGGATTCTCGCCTAAGCTAAGTCTCGTAACTTGAGAAAGGAGTCTATTGCCTTTGTTCTTGCTATGTAAGTTTTCGCAGGTGAATTCCCCTTTTTTCATTCTACTGCCTAGATTGCTATAATAGAGGATCTCCCACAAGGCGTCGTCATCTCTACTCCAACGAGTTATTTTACCAGCTCCATCACTCGAGAGTATTCCGAGACGATTTAGCACAGTCCTTACATTTAATTTACAGCCTGCGACTTCCCTGTCTTCTTTTAGGGCAACCATTTTCAGAGCGCGCTCGCGCGCCTTCAACAACTTTTGACAGCTAGGGCCTGTAATGTTGCCCCTTCGCGCTGTTAGGGTGTCAAATACCGTATAGGGCTCTTCAGCGATAAAAGTGTGTGTCCGCTCAACGATCTGCTTCATACACTCCCTCTGTTGAGCCCCTTTCCATGTGTTCACAGCTTCTTGACCCCTCTCAATTCCTGTGACATGAAGATAACGAAGAGCCCAAGTGGGAGGCCGCTCGAAAAAGGGGGTCATTGCTTCCTTTCCTTGCATTTCCCATGCTTGATTCCATAATTTACAGACTCTTGCGAATGCAGGAGGGGGAAGCGTGCACTCTTTGCCCTCTTTATTCTTAATGATCAAGCGGACATCCCCGTGGAACTTGGGGCCCTTTACCCGTATAGAAACCCCGGAAAGGTAGCTCATAATATGAGTTATTACATCGTGGTTAAACAGCTTCTTCTCAGGTAGCGATAAGGCAGCGGCATCACGTGGAGTTACTGTGGAAACCATAATTTACCTCTAATTTAGTTTGATTAAAATCTGTAACCCATTTTAAACGTTTATCTAATAAAAAAACTAAATTAGCTATAATCAATATTTAAAATAAAAATTTTACAAAAAAACTAAATAAGAAATATTTAAATGCCCGTAAAATCGTGAATCCATTATACTCGCGTATCTTAATTAAAGATCATAACCTTATTTTGAGAGGAAAATTTATGAATTCAGTTAGAGCATGGCTAGGGCCCATCGCCGCATTTACCGCAGCAACCATCGTCGTAGTTAAGCATGCAAAACCCACACAGCAACAATACGCGCTCTTAAGCTGCATAGCAACTGGGCTTATCGCAAAAGCAATGGGCGTCGCTCTGCGCCATTTGCCGGTACCCCTGCATGTCCGCGTAGCCATCCTCGCCACCGTTGTCTTCGTTAGAATAGCAAGAATTTGGAATCAAACAGACCCCACTCGCGTTACCTATTCTGATTTCCGTGATGTTCCCTTATATGATGCTACTGCCCTAGCAGCATTCGAACTAACAGACAAAGGCTTCCACAACCAATCGAACCAACTCCAAAATGAATTAAGAACAAGAGCCGAAGAGCTTACAGCAAAAGCCGAAAAGTTTAAAACGGCATTTAGGGCCCCGAGGCCAGAAGAGACCCAGGCGCGACGCATTGCAGAATCGGAGGAAAGGGAACTTAGAGCCAGAGCTCGGTTTGCCAAGGAGAGAAATAGGAAAAACCTCTCCTTTCAGACCCCTTCTGTCGCAACACGCCTTTGGCGCATTCTGACTACGAGCAAGCCTTACTGCGCATAGGGAGTATCTCTCTTAAATGGCGGTGCGAAATTGTTTTGCGTCCACAGAAAAGGGGGAGTGTTTTTTGTCCTTTGCTTCAGCTAATTTTTCTGGTCTGATTTCTCTATAAAGATTAAGAAGTTCGTTGCCGTGCAAACACTCACAAAGAACCATGCGAATATAGCTTTCTTGAAGGGGGCTAATTTTAGCTTGCTGTTTTTCCCACTTAACTATTGTTGCATGCGACACCTCAAGTTTTTTCCCAAGTTCTGTTGTCGACATTTCTAAAAATTTTCTCATAAATCTTAGTTCCTTGCCCGTTAACGGATAAGGTTTATGAATAAGACCATTAAAAACAAATAATTGGAGTGCATTCATATCGATATCAATAACCCATTCACCAAATATATGCTTCATGGGCGTATCGATGAGTTCAATGGGAAAGCCGAGCCCCTCGTATATAAATGTTTCTCTTTTTACCTTCATCTCTACACATCCATTACAGTTATAATTATTAATTCATTAGAAAAGGCAACAATTACTCTTACCTCTTGAAAATCTTCTGTTTTTCCCTTAATAGCATATTTCCAAACAGAATCTACTAATAATGTTTTTGCCTTTTCATGAACCCCTGTTTTTAACACGTACAACGTATCTCTCAAATCAATCTTTCTATGCTTTTGCTGCTCACTTGCGTGTTTGGTTATTCTATATTTCCCACTCATAATATGTTGCAATATCTCTTTTCGAAGTCGCGCGTCATCTAAAAATTCATCTGGTTTCATTGTCACCCAGCAAATTGGCCGTAATGCCATTGTAACATATGCACATATTTTCTCGTTATAAATATATCTATATTGCTTATAATAAGCGCATTGCTGTATATCTCTTGAGCCATTATTTCAAAAATTCCAGATTCTTTGCAGCCAAAAACCCACCCATGTTACACTGGGTGACACCTTTATGAATATGCATAGATTTTATTTCACTCTGATTCTTGTGTTGAGCTGGCCGCTGCGCTTCTTTCCCTTCTGCATGCTGCATGCGCTAGGGAGGGCTCTTGGCTCTTGCGTCTATGTGTGTGTGCCTAAATTCCGCAAACGGGCGCTTAGCAATTTAAGTCTTGCAACCTCGCTGCATCTCTCAAATGGAGAGATTCGGCGCTATGCCAAAGAGTCGCTACAAAATCTGATGATCACCTGCTTGGAGTATGCGAAATTTGCCTCTCTTAAAACGATGAAAGGGGTAGCGATTTGCGTCAACCCGGAAACGGCGCAAGGGCTCATAGACAAGGGGACTGCTGTCATTTTCTTCTGCGGCCACCTCGCTAACTGGGAGGTATTGTTCCTAGAAGGGACAGAGAGGATGAAAGGGGTTGCCATCGGACGACCGATCAAAAATATTCCCCTCTACAACTGGGTAGTGAAGATCAGAGAAAAGTTTGGAGGCAAAATCATCGCCCCCAAAAATGCGATCCGAGAGGGGTTGAGAGGGTTAAAGCAAGGCAATTTCCTTGGCATCGTAGGAGATCAGGGGATGCCAGATAGCGGCTTTTGTTCCCCTTTCCTAGGGAGGAAAGCGTGGAGCTCCCCGATGGCAGCCATCTTGTCCCATCGCACAGGGGCCCCTATCATCGTTGCCACGACGAAAAGGGAAAAGGGGAAGTATCTCATCCATTACTCCGACCCACTGTGGCCCGACAAGGACGCTCCGATGCAACAAGAGGTGGAGCGCTTGATGAAACTAGCGCTACTCCCTTTAGAAAAAACGATTCAAGAGAATCCGGGGCAGTGGTTATGGTCCCACAACCGCTGGAAACAGCAGACGCCCGATAAATTAAAGAAAACCTTTCGCCAAGAGTCGATTTTAATTATCCTTCCGAAGGAAGGCTTAGAGGCCATTGTAGAGCATTTGCCCCAGTTTCGCGCCTTTTACCCCCATGAATTTATTACCATTTATGCTCCTGAAGGCGCTGAAGTCGAGTTAGAGGAAGCAGAAATTGTCCCCTACAAAGCCCCTCAAGATCTCTTTAAAGAAGATTATCGCTTTAAATTGGTTTTTAACTTCACCCCTATAGAAACATTAAATACCCATTTTAAGAAACTCGCCGCTTTTACTGCCGTCTCACTTAAAGGGGGCCCCTCCCTTCCGGAACTCCTTAACACCCTAATTTTAAAATCTGATGCCTCATAACCGTTATTATATCAACTCCCCTCTTGCATTAGAGACAACGGTTCGATTGGAGGGGGCTGAGTTTCATCATTTTTCCCGTGTGCTAAGAGGGAAAGAAGGGGAAGAGGTGGAGCTTGTAAACGGCTGCGGGACACTCGTTTTAGCCACTGTAGACGCTGTCACTAGACATGAAGCCACCTTGCACATCGACACACTTCTTAAAACAGAAGATCCCCCGTCTGAGGTGATTTTAGCCCTCGCCCTTCCCCGCATGGCCCATCTCGAGTGGGTTGTGGAAAAGGCAACAGAGCTCGGCTGCACTACCTTTTGGCTTTTCTCGGGGACGTGGAGTGAAAAAGAGACCCTCTCCCCAACGCAGCTCGCGCGACTACACCACCTCTCTCTTGCCGCCATGAAGCAATGTGGCAGGCTTAGCTTACCTAGGATTTTAATGAAGCCCCCGCTTGTAGAGTGGGGTAAAGTGGAAGGCACGCTACTGCTGGCAGACACAGCACCTAGCACTCCGTACTTATGGGAGGTTTTTCTAAAAAAACCGATTGCGACTCCTCTCATTTGGTTTATCGGCCCTGAAAAAGGGTTTCACCCCGATGAGCGCACGTTTCTTCTAAAAATACTGCAGGCAACGAGTGTGAGTCTACACCCCAACATCTTACGCGCTGAGACGGCGCCACTTGTTGCCCTAAGCCTCAGTCAGCAGTATTTATAAAAATTCTTGAAGTTGTTTTGGTCTACTCAAGCCCGAAGGTGAAATGCCAGTCGTGCCCATTAATGCGCGGAAGAAGGGCATGCCGTACGCGCAGCGCATCTAATGCTCGGTTTAAACCAGATAAGAAATAAACTTTTTTGATCCCTTTGTAGTCATGAGGCGTTACAGTATCAAGATGGGAGATCTGAAAAGTGAATTTCTTTCCAATGGCGTCAACAGGTCCTTTTCTCTCTTGGGGCAAAATAACGCTCACATGAGCTCCAGCCATCCCCTTCTTGAAATAGGGAGGCTCCCTCATTCCGGGTTCTTTAAAATATTCAAAGAGGGAATGCAGAACTTCATCTGGCATGTCGAGATAGACAAACCCCTTTTTATCTTGCTTCAGCTCGATTTCGAAGGAGGATCCATGCACTCGTGTCCACTGAAACAACCTAATTTGGGGAATTGCCTGACGGATACGGACTGCTGTGAGTGCCATTTGGCATGCCCCTTCTAAGTAGTTGCCTTTTTGGAAATGTCTTAAGGAAGGATAGCAACCCACTCCAATCTGAAGAAGCATGCAAGCGATTGTAATCTCAATGGTTCCATAACAAAAAGAAGCGATGAAGAGCAAATCTAGGATCATAAGGCCAAGCGATTCGGCTGCGGCTAAGAAATGTCCCTCTTTAGTCTCTTGGAAAAAGGAGCGAGAATGGATGAGGAAATCACTCAATGAAGAGGTTAAAAAACACAGGACCGGATTAAAAAAGAAAAGTCCGATAGAGGCTGTCGCTAAACCTGCATGTAAAGAGTGAAATGCTGTTTCTATCGTGTTTCCCTGGGAGTAAAAGTCGATTGTTTGCTTGATGTGGGTCATAGAGCGGAATAGACCCATTCCGAGAGATAAAGGTCCGCGCAAAGGGCGGCATAGACTTAATAGCGGGAGGGTGGCAAGAACTGCTTTTTGGCATTTTTCAGAAAGGTTTCCTGGGAGCTGGAGAGGAAAGTCATTGCGAAAGTCTCTGTTGTAAGCAACTGGAAAATTAATCATGCTAAAATTCTCATGCTCTAAATAGATCTTTCTATTTTATTATAAATGTTAATTAAGTAAAATGAAAATAAATATTACAAATAAAAAATATTATAATATGAGACCATTGCATAACCCGCTTTGTCTAAAAAAACCGAAGATTTTATTGCAGGTTTTTAGAAACTGTTTACAGTTTTGGGTCACGCGAACGAGGTGACTCGAAGAGAGTCGCCAAGTGAGCGTGAAAAAAATCTGCGATAAAAGAGCGATTTTTTCGGGCAAATGGGGTTATGCAATGGTCTCAATATGAAGGAGAGTTGTTCTCTAATTGCGCGCAATTAGAGAACAACGCCATATGAACCTATCCGCAAAGTCGAGTACTCTTCTTTTTAACTCTTTTTCAGCAGGTTCCCAAGTTGCTTCTTGGCCTACATATTCAAGTATGTCCTGCGAAGCAGCTCGGAAACCTGCAGAAAAATCTTTTAAAAATCAGAGCACTCGACTTTGCGGATAGGTTTATGGAGGAATTCAATTTTATGTTGTAAAAATTGACGCTCCGAAGATAAAAAGAAATTTTGAAGAGGTTTTATGGATATTTGGCTGCTCGGTGCTTTTTGGTTTCTGCTGGCTCTTGCAGCCGATTTCCTTTCGATCCGGTTGAAAATTGCGGTCGCCCTTTCTGAAATTCTCGTGGGGCTCTTGATCGCATTTCTCATTGGTCTTTGGCTTCCGCAGTACACGAATTTTGGATCTGATGTCCCCTGGGTTGAATTCCTTGCGGGTGTGGGAGCGGTTTTCCTCACCTTTTTGGCAGGAGCGGAGCTCGATCCACAAGCCATTAAAGGGCAGGTTGGGCAAGTGGTGCTCATTGGACTTGTGGGTTTCTTCGTCCCCTTTCTTGGATGTACGGCCATTGCTTATTACCTATTGGGATGGGGCCTGATGGCAAGTTGGCTTGTAGGGGTAGCGCTTTCCACAACGTCTGTCGCTGTCGTCTACGCGATTATGTTGGAGCTTGGATTTAATAAGACCCGATTTGGAAAGGCGGTCCTCGCCGCTTGTTTTGTCAATGACTTAGCAACCGTTTTAGCGCTGGGATTTATCTTCTCCCCATTTACCTGGAAATCGGTGGTATTCATTGCTGCTGCTACCCTCGTTCTTGTCATCCTCCCTAAAATGACTCGATTCACCTTTAAACGTTGGGGACATCGCCACTCAGAGCAGGAAGCAAAATACCTCTTTTTCTTCCTCTTTGGCCTCGGCTACCTCGCTTTTTGGTCAGGTAGCGAACCTGTGCTGCCCGCCTATCTCCTTGGTATGGTCGTCGCTTCCATTTTAGAAAAAGACAATCTGCTCGTAAAGCGGCTGCGGGCGATCTCTTTTGGCCTGTTGACCCCTTTTTATTTTCTTCGAGCCGGGGCTTTTGTCTCCATCCCCGCCATCGCAAAGGCTCCTCTCATGTTCCTCGCTCTTTTTGGCGCCAAAATGGTCACTAAAGCCATCGGGGTCTATCCAGCAGCAAAATTCTCCAATTACCCGAAAAAGGATGCGATTTACACCACGCTACTGATGTCCACGGGACTCACCTTCGGAACCATTTCTGCTTTATACGGACTCTCGCATAAGATTATTGATCAAGACCAATATTCGCTGATTGTGGCCACCGTCATCGCTAGTGCCATTATCCCGACCCTGATTGCCAATGCCTTTTTCCTCCCCAGGCATCATCTGAAAACGCGTGAAAAAGAATTGCCTGATCTTCCCCTAAAATAGGTGAAAGCTTGACTGTAGAAACTCAGAGTTTTTTTGATAAAAAAAAGGAAGTGATCCGCTCTTATGGATTCATGCTCATCATTAGCGTTATGACAGTCATTGCATCAGCCGCCCTCGCCTTTGTTTTGAATACATTCTATCCTCTCTCTTCTGCCTCTATAAAAATGTGTGAATACGTGGGGTATATCAGCTGGGGGTCCACACTGGGCATGATGGGAGGAGAGACGTGGGAGAGCAAAACGCCCCACGAACAGCTCAATCAAAACCTCTGTAAACTGATCTCCCTTCTTGGGATTGCAGCCTTTGTATTAGCACGAGAATTAATCCCCATTGATTAAGGGTTTTTAGGATGATTCGTTCCCTTATTCTCTTGTTTCTCATTGCATACCCGTTGCTAGGAGAAACGGGTGGCAAAAATAAAGGGTTAACCTCTGATCTTTTTCCTCGTACAGATCCAAAATTGGTGGGATTAGTTTATCAGATGTTGCAGGTGGTGGATTTATTATTTGCGCAACAGGGGATTGTCTACTGGATCGATGGGGGAACGGCATTGGGAGCGGTGAGGCATCAGGGGATGATCCCTTGGGATGATGATGCAGACCTCGTCTTTCTAATGGAAGATGAGGAGCGTATCTTTGCCTTGAGAGAGGAGTTTACAAAGTATGGATTCTATTTAACAAAAGAGGAGATCTTTCGCCTCTACCCTTCTTCGGAGATAAGGTATCCTTTTATCGACATTGCGGGGTATTCTCTTTATCCTGATAATACATTGCGTTTTGATTCTAAGCTCTTGAGTGAGATGTTTCCTCGCTTCTATTGGCTACCAGAAGAGGTGGCCTGTTTAAAAAGGGTCAAATTCGGGCCTATCGAGTTGAATGCCCCTACGTCTATGATGCGCTACTTATTGACTGGGTATGGAGAGGATTGTATGTCTATGGCCACATTTCAAACGCTTCATGGGCCATCTAGGCGTAAAGTAGTGATTAAGAAAAAAGTTAAAATCACCGATTTCTCACCGGCAGAATATGCGCTTAAGAGTTGAAGATTTTTTATCTTACCTAGCAGCAGAAAAGGGGCTAGCAAAAAATACACAGCTTGCCTACAGAAGAGATCTCCTCTCTTTTATCGCTTCAGTAGAACTGCGAGGGGTTATCGAACTCTCCCAAGTGGGAGAAGGGGAGATCCTTACTTTTTTAGGGGAGTTAAGGGCAAAGAAAGCCGCTACGAGCTCTGTGTGTCGGGCTATTGTAGCATTGAAGATGTGGTTTCGCTTCTTGAAGAGAGAAAAGGTCCTCTTAAACGACATCACAGCTCATCTAGATTCTCCTAAATTAGAGCAGTTGATCCCCGAGGTCTTGAGTGTAGTAGAGGTAGAAACCCTTCTCAATGCCCCTGATATTTCCACGCAAGAAGGAGCGCGGGATCGAGCGATCTTCCAGGTGATTTACGCTTCTGGTCTGCGCGTCTCTGAGGTGTGTGGGCTCGATATCTGCGATGTCGATGATGGAGTCGTAAGAGTCAAGGGAAAGGGAGGCAAAGAGAGGATCGTGCCGATTGCCGCTTCTGCTGTGGCTGCTGTGGATCATTATTTAGTTCACTACCGGCAAGGGATCGAGGAAGTCTCTGCTCTATTTTTAAGGGAAGGGGGAAAGAGGATCGATCGAGTCTTCGTGTGGAAGCGGATTAAAGAGTCCGCTAAAAGGGCAAAGATTCTAAAGACGATCTCTCCCCATACACTGAGACACTCGTTCGCCACCCACCTTCTAGAAAATGGCGCTGATTTAAGGGTGATTCAAGAGATGTTGGGCCATGCGAACATCGCCACCACAGATCGCTATACCCACGTGAGCATGCGCCATCTATCAGAAGCCTTCGAAACATTCCATCCCCGTCCCTAACCCGACTGCTTGTATAGTAGGCCACCCGTGGGCCTTGAAATCAGAACCTTTTATTTTACACTTTTATTTTAATGCTGGTCATTTTTTTGTTGTTTTAGGAACATAATTGCAAAAGTTCCCCTATCATCTAGAAAACACAAGGTAAACAAGATGGTTTTTGTAAAAGCTCAGACAGGCCCTGCTAACATTGGAGACCCAATAGGTAAATTCACCATGCAATATTTCGATGAGCAAGGGAACATGACAATTCGAAGCGATGGATCAAGGGCCTGGCGATGTAACAATCCAGGGAACTTGCACAAAAGTCGATATAGCATGAGCCAAAAAAGGGGTGCGATAGGTTTTGCGGGGGATTCAGCAGATGAATATGCAGTGTATCCTGACAAGAAAATGGGTCATGAAGCTCTGGTAGTGATGCTCAAAGGCTCGATATACTCACCGAAGACCCTGCGAGCTGCTATGGAATACTATGAACCCAAAAAGAAAGATTACATTGACATCATCGTCCATAGAACAGGTCTGAATCCGGAAAGAACCATTAAATCTCTTAATAACAAAGAGTTTGATGATTTCTGGAAAGCCATCGAATTTGTCGAAAGTTGGGAAGAGGGAAGAGCGGACTTTATTGATAAAAAGTACATTTCTGGTGTTCATAAAAAGAGGGGCATCATTTTCGAGTATTTTGTTCAAAATCTACAAGGTGGAGTCTGGCTTAAAAAAGAAGAGGCCCTCTCTCTAGCACAAGAAGGCAGGCTTCATGCAGTCATAGTCCATTTAAAAAACGGAAATACCTACCTTCGTCCTGAGCATGGAACAAAACCATTTGAATTAAGCAGCTAAGGAGAGCAAATGAAGACATGGGGACTTCACCTATTATTGCCATTTTGTCTGTTAAGTTGTACTCAAAAAGAGTCCAAACCCGTGAATATGGATGACCTTTCGACTTTGAAAAAAGAATTCCTCCAGCAGATTCACATCAGCAATGTCGAGGAAGGCCCGTTTAGTTTTAATTATCAGTTTAAAACTGTCTTCTACTCCAAAGCAGTTATTAGCCTTTTCGGTACATTAACAGTCCATGATCGCCTACCTCATGGGTGGCAGCGCTATGAAGGAAAAACGTTTTGTATCGTTAATGATCAGTACAAAGAAGTTACATTGGATGACCTCTTTACCACTGAGACCCAAAAGGAATTTTTAAGGAAAACCTGTGAAGATCACCTCAAAAAAACCCTTACATCTTACTTCGCAGGAAATGAACCTCTAAGAACAACCCTTGCTCAAGATGATATCCGCACTTTCGTTATGGATGATCAATATTTGATTGTGATTTTCCAACCTTATTCAGTTGGAGGATGTGGTGATGGTCCTTTCCTTGTGAAATTCCCATTTTCCGATCTTCAAGGTCATTGGAACAGCTTACACCCCATCCATTCTCTACTTAAACAAGCCACCCAGTCTTGTGCATTTACTTCTTCTTGGGATTTGGAACAATTTTATGAAGGCCTTTTAAAGGAGCACAACCAATAGTAACATGGGGAAAAGTAAGGCTCCTTCTTATTTTATACTAACACTCAACAGATGCAGAATTAATTAAAAATTAATAACTTCAAGTGTTATTTAAGTGGCTGCCAATCAAAGACAGCCCCATGCCGAGACACATAACCTAGGCCAGAATAAGGAAGATGAGCCCCTCCTACAAGGAAATGCTCCTCATAGGATCAACAGACAGCAATACATCCTTTGCGTCTAAATATACCCGTCTTGGCTCGTGGTTTTCTAACCCGAATCTCAACTTCGCATCCGAGAACAGAAAGGTAGTGAAGGAGGGTATCTGTACTGAACTGAGATAGGCGACCTGTGACTAACATAGAGACTTTTGGCTGAGTAATGCCCAGTTTTTTCGCTACCTCTTGTTGAGAAAGTTCACTTTTTTTAATAAGAGTGCTGACCTGATCTAAAAGACTCGCTCTAGCCAGTAGTTCATCAGCATTATCAAGCTCAAGAGCTGCAAAAATGTTTCCTTCGGTAATCTCGTAATCTGTTTCTTTTGCCTTAGCCATTTTTACCTCTCCTATTTTTCCAATCTTTATACATCTCTTCAGCTAGTTTTAATCTAGATCGGACCAACTCTATATCCTGTTTCGGGGTCTTTATGCCCTTCTTGCTCTTCTTTTGAAACACATGTAACAGCCACTATTTCTGCAAATCGCACTGTGTAGACGGCTCTGAAGGTCCCCTCGCCATGATCCATCACAAGCTCTACAACACTAGATCCACCAAATCCACTCAGCGGCTTACCTATATCTGGAAACTTGCCTTTTTGTGCCTGGGAAAGGCCAAATCCAAAATCCCTTTTCACTTCATCCGGCATATCCATTATGTCTTTCGGTAGTGTAACATCGTTTCTGTAAATTCAGATAACTGGATTTGGCTCAGATAGAAAAGTGCTGAGCAAAAAGTGGTCTCAGAAGAATCTCGACTACTATAGAGGGAATTGCAAAACTAAGAAAAAGAGACGATTTTTCGGGGGGGGGTGATAGGTTCAATTTTATTTTTCACCCCGAAAAATCGTCTCTTTTTCTTAGTTCTGTAATTTTATGTGAAAAATGGCCCTAGTCTTCGTAAGCTGCTTAGTATAAAACACTT
>JAHFTN010000006.1:0-5507 GCA_023269365.1 Chlamydiota bacterium
CCAGGAGGCTTTAGACGCGAAATTGCCTCCGCCAATGGAGATAAGTCCAGTCACAGTAAACAGACTGATAAAGCCATTTTCCTGAGGCATTAAATTCGCTTCTCAGGTATATACCCAGGCAACCATTAAAATGGGGCTTTTAACGAGAGTGGGGCAGATGAATGTGAAAAGTGAACGGTTGAAGAAGTTAGAGCTAGAGCTGCAAGATTTAGAGCAGTGGTTAAAATTGGGATTGGTGCCAAAAAAAGACATGGAGAAGCACAAAGAGGAGATCGTCTCTTTGAAGGGGCGGATCGTGGAAGAGAAAGAGCGCCTTCGCGGCTTGAAGGAGAGTGGGGAGATGGAGGAGTTTAGCATGCCCAAACGCCCGACGGGCCGCCAGCCTGTCCATGAGCCGCAGAGCTTGCCCGACGTCGAGGTTGCAGATGAGGGATTTACCGACGCGGGACTCGATATGGAAACAGAGCCGTTTGATGTGGATGCCACGGCTTCTGGTGAGGAGGGGGAAGAAGGGGAGGAGGAAGCGACTCCGGAAGAAGAGGAAGAAGAAGACCCCTTTAGCGACCGCAATCGCTGGAAGCGGGGAGTACTCGAAGATCCCGATGCCAACGACTGGTAGGGAAGTTAGCCTCTATTTTCACATCCCGTTTTGCTCAAAAAAATGCCCCTACTGCCATTTCTTTGTTCTCCCTAACGAGGAGCGGTACAAGACCCCTTTCTTGACAGCTCTACTGCAGGAGTGGGCTTTGCGCTTGCCTCAGTTGCACGGCAAGCGGGTCGTCTCGATCTATTTCGGCGGGGGAACGCCTACCAAGCTCTCGCCCGACCATTATGCTCTTTTGCTAGGAGCTATGCGCAATGCGGGGATCGAGATCGCCCCAGATTGTGAAATCACCCTAGAGGCCAATCCGGAAGATGTCACATTGCCCCTCATGCAGCAGTTTTCAGCCTTGGGCATTAACCGAGTCAGCCTCGGCGTCCAGTCCCTTCTCGATGCTGACTTGACCTTTCTCGGAAGGACCCATAACGTCTCTGCTTCTACGCGGGCGCTCCTAGCTACCCATGAGGCGGGGATCCCCAACATCTCTATGGACCTGCTCTTCGAACTGCCCCACCAGACTCTCTCGACCTTCGAGAGGTCACTTGCCGCGCTCAAGGGGCTTCCCTTTACCCACCTCTCTTTGTACAACCTCACCATCGAGCCCCATACCGTTTTCTTTAAAAAAAAACAGGCGCTTGAAGCTGTGCTCCCTCCCGATGAGGAGCGGCTGCATATGCTCGAATTGGCCTTTGTGACTTTATCTGAATTGGGACTTGAGCGATATGAGATTTCCGCCTTTGCTCGACCAGGTTACATTTCTCGCCATAATAGCGGCTACTGGCTAGGCCGCCCCTTTATGGGCTTTGGTCCTTCTGCTTTTAGTTACTGGGAAGGGGCCCGCTTTTCCAATACCACCCGATTTAACCACTACCTAGATAGCGTTAAGGAGGGGCAGCTCCCCGTCGCCTTTACAGAAACCTTGCCCTATCCAAGCAATCTCCAAGAGCTTTTCGCTGTCCGCCTCCGCCTCGTCCAGGGGATCGACCTGGCTGCTTTTACGGCGTGTCATGGGATGTTGCCGCAATCTGTGTGGGAGAGTGTGGACAAGCTTGTAACCCAAGGCCTGCTTATCCACACCGAGGACAATGTGCGCTTAACTCCTCGAGGGCAGCTCTTCTACGATACTGTGGCCTCTGAGTTGATTTGATAAAACACTAGGGGAATCAAGGAAAATTTAAGGGAATAAGAGAATTAAGAAATAAAAAAGGGAGCCCTTTCGGGGCTCCCTTATTTTGAAGAGGTCTCTAGAGAGAGCCTCTTCTTAAATCTCTTCCCTAAGAGAATAGACTTTTAGAAGGACGCAGATCTAGATAAGCGGCCTTGCGATTCATGGGGGTTAGTAGCCCTTTGTGAAAGAGTTTGTAGGGGCTGCCTATAAAAATTTTCTGGTGGTTTTCCAGTCTGTAGGAAAGAAAGAAGTTCTTCATAAGGTTTAACCTCTTCCGCTTTCTCTTTTTGATGTTTCCTCATATTCATTAGCTCAGCTTCGTTGTAAGCTACAAGTAATTCTGTTTTTCCATCGTGCATTTCATGAATTTTTTTATTAAAGAGAGCTTCATTTGATTCGAATTCAAATAAATTACTTATATATGAAATATTTATGTTATTAATTATAATGAATCTTTTAATTAAATGATTTGTCAGCTCAATTTTTAGGCGAAGCTTTTCCTCTTCTTCTTTTTTTGTCTGTTCTAGCGTTTGGTTTTGAAGAGGGGGTAGGGAAGTGAGCTTAGAGAGCTCATCATTAATTTCTCGACGTTTATTATCTAAAAAATCTGAACAATTTCCTAATTCAGAAGGGCAGTTTATTGGAAAATGGTTTTTTAATTCTTTAAAAAAACCTTCGTTTTCTTCATTTAAATTGCATTGAAGATTATTAATTTTTTGATGTGACTGATCCAGATTTTCCTGGGTAGTAATTATTGTTTTTTCTAGGGTTTCGATCTGTTCCTTCAATGCAGTCATTCCTTCAGAGTCATCTATTGGGCCTACAGCATTTGCTTTGTTAATCGACTCCTTTAAAAAATCTTCATAGCATTTTAGAAGAGAGCTCCTCATTCTTTTTTCAATAGCAATACCAGAGGTAGCGGTGGGCATTCTTCTTGCTTTTTTCTCTCCAGGAAAAAACTGTCCTTCCTCGTTGCTCTGAAAAGTTTCATAGATCTCCTGATTGTATAAAAGTATCGAGGATATAACTTCTTCATTATATCCCTGTTCAACAGAATTTTTTACCATCTCTGTAGCCAATTGAATAGGCATTGCAAAATAAATAAGATCTCGTATGGCAGATAACATCTGATGGTCTTTTGCTGAGGTTTTGCTAGGACCGTTAAATACACCCATTCCCAGGTAGCGCCCTAAGTTTCCCCGTACGAAATGTTGCAATTTTTGTCGAGTAATGTGGAATAGGTCCTCTTCGTGGAGCTCTTCAAACGCAAGTTCAGCGGATATAGATTTAGTGAATTTTGTAAAGGTTTCATCTGAAATGAACACGCCAGCAAAGTTATTGGCATCGTTATTGGCAGCATAGTACTCTTGGTTTGCTTGCATCTCTTTAAATAATTTGCACATAGCATAGTCGGTCTCGAGCTTTGCTAATTCTTTTTCTCTAGTTTCATGTGGATTAAAAAAGTGAGTTGCTTTAATGCCGCACATTGCCCAATAATATTTTATGTTTAAAATGAATCCCATGTTTTTATCCTTCTTTTTTTTATTTTTGATGTACTAAAATTTTACCTAAAATCCCAGGGTTTGAGTTAAAAATCCCCAAAAGGGTGTCTTTGGCTTTTCTTCCCAGGGGGCCCTTCCCTCGTTATCGATCCAGAGTGCAAGCACTTCGGCAAAGGGGTGAACCAGATTTTGTGTTGTTTCATCAGAGGTCGAAGGGGGAATGGTTGTATTATTTAAAATAATACCGGCAGCCTCTGCGGTCTTTTTTAGCGATTCAAGGGCTGTAGGGTTATTTTCTTGTAGCTGAGTTACAAGAGTATAAATCTGAGTCAAAGTCTCTGTGTAATAATTTGAATTTTCTAAAAGACCCTTGGCTTGGGCAAATTTAAATGCGAAATAGATCTTTTCTGCTTGGATTAACAGAGGGGAAAGGGGAGAGGGGCGTTGTAACTTTTCAAGGCGCGCAATCTCTTCTACGATAAGGCGTGGCTGCTCCGAATAGGCAGCTTTAACCACATGGATCCTTATCTCTTCGCAAAGAGGGGCACTTGTTTGATTTCGAGGGCTATAGCCTCCCTGGATAGCGCGTAAAATGCGCAGTCTTAGGGAAAGGGGGAGCTCTTCATACCAGTTTTTGTTCTTGATGCACCAGTTTTGATGGGTTTGCTTAAATTGAGAAATGGCAAAGTCTATAGCGAATAAACCATAATGATTTAGTTTGAAATCGGCATTGCACTTCCCTTTCGTTAAAAGGGGAAGAGGTTTTATTTTTTCGGGAACAAACTCGACCTCAGTAATTTCCTCTGGCGCTTCGAGTGGTGGAGTGCTACGGCCTCTTGGCTCGCCTGGGGGACCTGGGGGAATAGTGGGATTTTCTGAAGAAGGAGCGCTGCTGCTTCTTACTAGAACTCGTCTGGTAGTAGGAGAAACAGCGGAAACTACTGGTCTGAAAGGAGATTCTTCGTGAGGAACGGCTCTTGTAGCAGTGAGGGAGATGGGCTCCTCCTTGTTTTGAAGAGTCTTTAAGAATATGTTTAGAAGGTCAGAATTTTCATGGATGAGTTTACCTGATAGACAGATACCCCTGGAGTTTATGATGAAATATTGATCAACAGGGACGTCAAGCTGCTTAAAAATAGATTGAGCCAATTGAAAGATTGCAGAGCGAGTTGTATCGTCGTGGGGGATCTCAACGCGGCTTCTGCTTCCCTCAGCATTTTTTTTGAAGAGAGAGATTTCATAATATCTGCCGTCTGATGTGCAGACAAAGCAGGGGTGGAAAGGTGTTACTGCCATAAAAATCTTTTTTTGTTGAATTTCAATAAATTTTTGCTTTTATATAGATATATTATCAAAAGAAAACAAATAATTCAATGCTTATTAATTATAACTTTGTTTTTTTAAATAACTGCTCATCTATTTGATAATTAGACTATTATGAATTTATTTGCAAGAATTGTAAGCAGGTATAAATCTATAACTCGCTTATAATAAGCGCTGTAAGTAGACTTAAAATTAAATACACTACAAAATACACTAGGAATCTGTTAATTAATATTATAATGATGTATAATTAATATTGTTACATCGCCATTAAACAAACAAAAACTAAAAATAGAGGAGGGTATTCTATGAGCGTTTCAGAAGCAAATACTAGAAGCCCTACAGCCATTTCCCTCCCTCCTTTTTCTGAATCGCCCATGAGGCAGAGAGTTACAAAGAAGTTTCCTAATCCGACCGCAAACAAAACAGCCACATTTTTCTTTAAGAAGCTTTTGGCCTATGGAGTAGAGGATACTCAAGCGGATATCTCTTGGACAGTGCGTTTGACTATGGATAATCCGATTGCGTCCGATTCTATCCCTCAGCAGCTGATGGGGGTTACAACAGGGGTCAATGCCTTTCAGGGATGGGTTGCTTATAAATTGGCACAGGAACGCTTTGATAAAGCAGCACAATCAGAAGATACAGCGGGAAAGATTGAGTCGGGGATCGATCAATTCAGAGGGGTGACCCAAGGAATTGGAGGTGCGGCGTATTTAGCATTTCGTGGGACTCAGACAGCGCTCTATGTACAGACCGCTTTGGGCCATACCCACGCTGCTAGCACAGTAAAACTTGCCATCGCAGGGAAATTTCTTGGTAACGTGGGAGGGAGCTTCTTCTCCGCTTTTTTTGCGGCGATTGGCGTATGGGGAGCCTTTAAACTTCACAAAGATATTCAATTCAAGAAAAA
>JAHFTN010000006.1:5517-23732 GCA_023269365.1 Chlamydiota bacterium
CTGCAAAAAAAGAGGGAGATGTCCCTCTTTTTGAATTCTTGGCAAAACATGCCCTCATCGATTCGAGAAAAGAGTGTGCCAAACTCAAAGAGTCAAGCATCTTTAAAACGACTAAGCAAAAAAAAGCATTTCGAGAAAAGATAAGAAACACAGCTCTCGATTATCTCATTGCAGAAAACTCCTTAATGCAAAGAAAAGATTCAAAGCTCGAAAGAGAGATGCGAAGAAAAAATCTAGAGAAGGAATTTGATTGCGAGGAACTGAAAAACCACCCCCACTATAAGGAACTCCTCTTTTCATTGGGATTAACAGAAAAAGACATGGAAGGCCTCGATTACTCTTTGCTCGAGCTTCTCGGATTTTCTATAGAAGAGCAGCGCCGTCAGGAGCGAAAGGACGTAAAACTAGCTAGACTTACAGATGCAGGCTGTGTAGAGGCAATTAAAAAGGCGGCAGCGCGTGGCTTAGCCGAGCGTCTAGAAAGTAAAGACCCTCTGACAAGAGAAGTGGCAAGTCTGGAGCTTAGATCGATTAAGGTGGAACAAGCGACAGAGAAGAACCGCTTTTTTAATAAGCTATTTGTTGTCATAGGGTTTATCGGAGCGATATCCATGCTAATAGGGATGCTTCCCTTTGCGTGGGCTCCTATGGCGGCTTTTGTAATAGTCCTTTTGCCTTTGGTCTTGATGTTCTACGCCGACGCTAAATTTGCCAATGACAATTTAAATGCAGTGGGTCCTATAGGGAAATTTGATAAAAAGTATGTCATTGCGGTAGGGGTCATTGCCCTTGTCTCCTTGATCTTGAGCGGAGGGATCACAGGGGCTCTTGTGGGTCTTGGGTATCTCACTATGGCGCATCTTCTCCCCTTGATTCCAGCAGCCCTCATCGGACTTGCAGGTATGGGCCTTAGTGTATACGGCTACCGCAAGCTCAACGAAAAAGAAGAAAAATACAGAGCCGCGCATCCCAATCTAGAGACGGTGACAACGCTATTTCAAAATGCGCTAGAGGATTTTCTGACAGAGCAACAAGAAGCTTCATTTAAAAAGCTGCCCAAGATAGACCGCCTTGCTGTACGCAAAGCGTTTCAATCGCAACTGGAAGATTACGACATAGGGAAGCATTGTCCAATAGAATCATTCCCCACTAAGTGGACTTCAGAAGAAAAAAGGTTGATGATCAAGGCAGTCAAAAAAAGCTGGAAGTTTTATGCGCTTGACAGGGTTCCTGAGAGTAAACCTATCGCACACCTCATGAGAAGTTTGCTGGATACGATGCTGTCTCCATCAGAAGAGAATGATAAAAAATTTACCGAGGCTTTTAAGAAATTGGAATACAATGAGGCTGTCTTTGAGCATTTCCAACAAGATGTAGTCTATGTCTTTGCAAGGCAAAGACTCGTATCAGAATTTACGAGGGCGTTACAATCGGCATCTGATGCAAAAAGGCGCAGAGAAGAAGAAGACATTTTCAGAAAGGAGACTTTGCAAGAAGAGATACCGCGCCTTAAAGAAGAGATAGAGAGCGCGCAACAAGATCCTACGAGGGTGTTTTTCTATCAAGAATTGAATCAGAGATTGAAAGCCAAACAAGCTGAACTAGAAGCTCTTGAGAGTTCAGCTAGCCAGGAAGTTTAATTGAAACTCTCTAGTCACTTAGCATGAACATGTTAGTTCAGTAAAATCCAGTAACTCACTGGAAATCAACGCGCTATAAATTAATTTATAAAAACAATAGATATATAATTATATATTTATTTTATGATATTAATTAGTTATAGAAATGACCATTAATTTTATTAAACGTTTTGAATATAGGGGAATATGGGAAATAATGCCTTAGGAGCGATCGTCACCCTTTTGCGCGACCTAGATACCCGTCATGAGTTTGAGAGCTTTTTGGATGAGGGCAGTATAAAAAAACTACAGGAGAGCTCTTCTGAAAAGAGGGAGAAGACCCTGAGTTTTCTAGCTGAATTTGGTCACCTGAAAGGAATCGTAGATAAACTGAAAGCGGTGATAAAAGAGGCTAAAAAGGGGGATCTGACGTATAGGGATTTAAGGCAGCCTATCCAAGAGAGAGCAAAAATCCCTCCAGAAGAGCTTTTGGAGATCTACAAGCTAGCTCATACCCTCTTTTCTGAGAAGAGATTTGCAGAGGCGGCAGATGTTGCTGTGTTACTAAGCTCTATCAGCCCCCACATTTCTGCTTTTTGGAGGTTAGCCGGTTCTTGTTATGCGCATTTAGGGGATGAGAAGGCAGCGCTAGGACCTTTTCTCTATGCCTCTATGGTCAATTCGTTAGAAGTGGACAACCACCTTGAGGCTCTTAGCTGCCTCATTAAGTTGGGCTTGACTCAAGAGGCTCTCAACTATTACAACAGCGCAAAAGAGGTCCTTTCAGAGGCTAGAAAATGGGATGAAATCAAGAAATTAGACCTTATCATTACAAAAATATAAAAGGCAGGTTTTATGGCAGCACCCATTGGGAGGAAGAGAGACGAGGAAACCCCTCTGTTATGCCAAGCACAAAATACGAGAATAACAGCCTCCTCTCCTCCTTCTATTACCTCTGTGCAAGAAGAGTTGAAACAAGATTTTGGGGGTGACGAGAGTTTGAAGCAAAAAAAACTCACCTGCAATGCCAAGATGGTCGCGGGAATCGTCGTGGGAGTGCTCGTTGGAACGGCTGTGCTGCTGATTGTTCTGGGAGCTGTTGTCGCCTCTCATGGAGCTGTCGGAGCGGCAATTGGACTTCTTGCGACAAAGCTCACAATGGCCTCTACTCTGGCCGCCCATGGGATCGCTGCGCACGCGAGTGCGGCGGCTCTCGGCTGGATTGCTAAGATTCTTAGCGCGACGGGGATTGCTATCCTTTTCTTAGGAGGCGGTAAAATGGGAGGTGAGCTATTTCGTCGCGGGGAAGCAGAACAGATGGATAAACTGCTTGCAGGCACGAAAGTGGAGGAATTAGAAGAAAAGTGTCATCATACAGTCACAGAAAAAGAGTTGCAAGCCCACCTCACCTTGCAGCAAGCTACCATCCTCTCCTCTCAGGCGGGCAGGGATTTTGTCGAAGCCAAGAGGCGCTCTCAGCTTCACTATACGGGGTTTGGCGATGTTTTAAAGAGTCCGATCAAGGCGTTTGGTCACTTTTGGACGAGTGTGCCTACGACCTCTTTAAAGTCGATTTCAGATAGAAAACAGTATGACATGTTCTCTAAAAATGTGGAAAAAGAAAGAGTTTTGAAAGTAGCGAGTACTGAAGGGCCTAGGGCAGAAGAAACTCTACAAATCCTCAATGAGCTGAGGGGAGTGCAGCTAGAGCAGTTGGTATGGAGAACCGATGCGATGGGAGAAGCCTATAGCAAGGCACCAGAAGCCCAAATCTACGATAGAAATATCGCGAAATTAGAGGTGTTATTACAAAAGACTTTCGACCCTTCTTTGAGAAAAGAAATCTCTTCGCAAATCGATAGGGAAAAAGAAAAGAAATTTCTCTTAATACAAACGAGGTTGGAAGGATCTCCTGTTTTAGCTGCCATAAGCTCCCCAACAAGCCCCATTAAAAGCCTCCTTACCCTCCAACAAGATCTAGCGGCATTACGCGACCTTCTCCCAGAAAGGCAAGGGCAGGTGATGGAAGCCATTTCCATCCTGCTGACACAAAATCCTAAAGCTGCGATTGGGGATGTCAATGCACTCGTCGAAAGTCTACGAAAGAGCTTTTCCCTGCTTAGCCTGAGTGTTGTTCCTAAGATCACAGCTGCCAACTATTGGAAAACAAGAGAGTCTGTCATCCAGTTCGCTCAAGGATTTATCGAGGGCAAACAGGATTTAACTTTAACAGCATCGGAGAGCAAAGCTCCCATGACGCGGGTCGCAGGGCATTTTCTTGGTTTGAGAGCTCTGGATATAGCGATCTCTTTCATTCACATGGTGCCGGTTCCTGGATCTTCTGTCATGGCAGCGGGAGTGACGGGAGTGGCTGTAGCCCTAGAAAAAGGAGTGGAAATCCGCAGCCTCTTCAAAAGAAAAGTGAATGCGGCAATCCCTCCAAGAAGCCCTACCGAAGTTTCTCTTGGGACCCCCAGAGGGTTCCTCCCACCCCCCCCTGGTTCAGTGCAGATTTAACGCGTGGCGCGGGTCGGAAGTGTACCATAGGTGAAGGGAGTAGCGCACTCCGCTGCGGAGGGGAAACACCTCGTGGTAGAAATTGTTCCCATTAGGAGCTAAGACGAGTTGACGCGCCTCGATGGGAATCGTCTTCTTATAGAGCTTGTTTTGGGGCCCATCTTCAAAGGAGATCTCTCCCCCTTCAAAATTGTCATTGAGATAGAGGAGCGCTGTATACTCCCTCCACGCCGTGTGATTGGGGGCGAATTTTGCTCCGAGACACGTCCCTGGGCAGTGTTCTCTCAGCTCTTGTTGGCAGCTCCCATGAATGGGACAGCTGAACGCAATATTGTCTGCATGGTAAGGGCAAAAGTTTCCCTTAATTCTCGAATAGAGCCCTGCATGATCGAGGTAGTAGGGTTTGCCCGTCGATTGCAAGAGAGCTAAGACGCGTTGAGAAATTGCCGATACGAGGTCGCGAATCGATCCATTTCTTATCCGCGCAATGGAGAGCTCATTGTCTGAGTGCATCGTAACGCCTGTTTTTTCTGCTCTATAAAATGCGATGAGGCTTTGCGCCTCTTCCTCAGAGAGGAACTGTTTGACAACGAGGATCTGATCCTGGGGACGGGGTGGTTCTGCAAAGAGGCTGCAGAGAGAAAACAGGAAAACACACACAAGACATTTCATAAATCCTTCTCAGGTAAGACTCCCCAAGTATATACAATGTGTTTTTTTTATAAAAAGAGAAAACAACTTTTTCCCTGTTTCTTTTTTTCTATTTACGCGTAGTATAGACTCTTTGTTTTTGAGGTGTAGATTGGAATTTTTTGAGTTGCATTCACAGTGCAAGGCGTACAGAGAAGAAATCGCAGAAGCGTTAGGAAGGGTTTTGGATCATACCCAGTTTATTCTGGGAGAGGAGGTGGCGTTACTCGAGTCGGTGCTAGCTGAATTTCTCGGCGTGAAGCACGCGATTGCCACTTCCAATGGCACAGATAGCCTCTTGATCGCCCTGTTAGCTCTGGGGATCGGAAGAGGGGATGAGGTGATCACGGTTCCTTTTACCTGGATCTCCCCCGTGAGCATGATCTGTAGCGTGGGAGCGTATCCCGTCTTTGTCGACATCGATCCGAAAACTTATTGTATCGATTCTAGTTTGATAGAAGAGAAGATCACCTCTCGGACAAAGGCCATCATGCCCGTGAGCCTATTTGGGCAGATGCCCAATTTTACAGAGATCAATGCCCTTGCAAACAAGTACAACCTCGCAGTCATCGAGGATGGAGCGCAAAGTTTTGGCTCAGAGCAAAAAGGCGTAAAAAGTGGCGGGGCCTCTCTCATCGGCTCGACAAGTTTCTTCCCTTCAAAGCCGCTGGGATGCTATGGCGATGGAGGGGCCCTTTTCACTTGCGATGATCAGCTAGCAGAAAAATGCAAGATGTTGAGAAATCATGGCAAAGGGGGAGATCAATTGCATCACATGAGAGGGATCAATGGGAGGATGGATACGTTGCAAGCTGCTATTTTGCTTGCGAAGTTCCCTTTCTTTTTAGAAGAGATTAAAATGAGACAGAGGGTAGCGAAGAGGTATTCTGAACACCTTCCTCATCCCCCCTTCATCGAAGAGGGAAATACCCACATCTTTGCTCAGTACACGATCCGAGTAGACAACAGGGATGAAGTGGCAGCTCATCTCGCACGTCAAAAGATTCCCACACGCGTCTACTACCCCCACTGTGCCTATGAACACCCCGGATATGCGTTCCTACAGCAAGGATGTTTTCCAGAGAGTGAAAAAGCGACACGGCAGGTGTTGAGTTTGCCCTTTCACCCCTGGCTAGAAGAGAGGGATCAAATCCGAGTGATCGAGGCGTTGCAATGTGTGTCGGTTTAATCGGTGTAGGGCGCTGGGGAAGGCATCTGGCCAGAAATTTTTATCAGATGGGAGTCCTTGGAGCGCTCTCCGATCTTCATCATCCCTCTTTGTTTCCTATGGTCCCTTGGAGCCAAGATCCGTCCGCCTTATTAAAAAATAAGGCGTTAAAGCAGATCGCCATCGCTACCCCGCCAGACACCCACTACTTCTTTGCTAAAGAAGCCCTTTTAGCAGGGAGGGATGTGTTTGTAGAAAAGCCTCTTTGCCTGGTGCTAGATCAGGCAGAAGAGCTCGTAGCGCTAGCTCAACGACAAGGAACCATTTTAATGGTGGGACACCTTCTGCATTACCACCCCTGCATCCCCCTTCTCAAAAAGATCATCTCTTCGGGTCAGCTAGGAGAGATTCAGGAAGTTTTGGCTGTACGCTCAACGCCGCATAGCTCGGGGACCTCCGCACTGTGGGACCTGGGGCCGCACGATGTCTCTCTTTTGCTTTCCCTTTTTGGCTACCCAATAGACATCTTCTTTGAGGGAGGAGAAAGGGAGTGTAGACTCATGCTGGCGTTTACTGCCTCCTTCCAAGCCGACATCGTTTTGCGTACGGGGAGAAGGGAACAGATCCTTTCAATCGTGGGCTCTCTTGCAAAAGCGACCTTTTCGTCGAATGAGGTGCTGACGCTGACCTCTGGAGAGATCTTTCGTTTCGAAGAGGAGCCTTTGAGGCGCGAGTGTGAGCACTTCTTAGAGTGCTGCCGCACGCGCACACCTCCTCTGACAGAGGGGAATGAGGCTTTGGAAGTGGTGCGGGTTCTTCAGTGTGCAGAAGAAAAGAGGTTTCTTGCCTTCGTATAACACGATTTTACAAAGGGAAAGTGGGGGAGAATGCTTCTCTTTATCTTTTGTTTCAGCAGTCTTACTAGTTCGAGCTGTATTCGGATGTCGAATCCCTCTTTTCTGGGATAGGAAGCAATCTCTCTATAGAGGTTTTCAATTTGGTCTAGGAACTTTTCAAGAGAAGCCTCTTGTCGTATGCGCTCTGTAACGTGAGCTGCCTCCACGGGATCATACAACGCAATCTCTTGGCAGATCAGATCGACATCAAATGGGCGGTTGAGAAGTTTCATCCCAAAATTATAGCGGCGCATCAGATCGAATCTCTCCTGTGTGACAAGACCCCCAAATCCGTGGAAGTCGCAGCAGATGACACTACACCCCACTGCCATCGCCTCCAAGGCGCATTTTGCTTTACAAAAAATAAGATCATAGCGCCCAAGCAGCGATTCGGGTACCTTTGCATAGTTTCCTATGCCTAGCCCTATGACATCCAGAGAAAGTCCCATCCTATCACACGCCTGTTGTATCAGAGGCACATACGTATTTTTTTTTGCATAGTTGCTAAAGATCGCAGCCCTTTGAGGCCGTGCGGGGAGGGGAGGGCGTGGGGTAAAACGCTTTAGATTGACAAAGTTATAAAGGACGCGCACCTTTTCTTTCGAGATTTTTGCATCGAGAAGGAGTCTATCCAAACAATTGTCATCGACAGCGACATAGGTCGCAATGGCTTTGAGGCGAGGTGGGCGGTCGTGCGCTGCTAGCCGATCGTGGCATACGTAGAGCACTGGCGTAAAGCGAAAATAAAGGACCGCCTCTACGGTTTCAAGGGTATGGTGGCCGTGGATCAGATCGGGAACGAAAGGCAGAGCTCTCAACGAGTGGCTGACGGGGATGCCTAGTGATTGGATCTCCTTTCCCGTTTGCCCCACAAAAGGGGAATAGAGGGCGACCTCATGGCCCCTTTCTTGTAAACCGAGGCTCAAATCTTTGACGTAGGCAACCGTTCCAGAGACTGTTTCAAGTCTATCATTTGTAATCAGGATACGCATAAGACTTGCAGACTCTCTGCTAGGGGACGCACATGGGTCTCAAAGGAGATCACCTCTTGGTATTTCCCTTGCTGAATCTTTTCTTGCGCATAGGTCTCATAGTGGGGAAGGGGGGTCTTCCACGTCTTTAGTTCAGCTGGCGTTTTAACAGGGCGCAAGCATTCTACCATGAAGGGGGCTTTGCCATGTTTCTTCAGGGTCTCTTCTAAGTCGAACTTGAGTTCTGGATAGTTCGCAGCGGCTGTGAGCTTGCGCTCGAAATCCCCTTCGTTAAGACCGACCCATAGAGCTTGTGTTTTCAGCTCTTCGGAACAGAGGTGGGGTGGGCCATCCAAGAGAAAGTCATAGTTGGGCAATCCCGTTCTCTCAGCAATGATGTTAATCATATAGCGGCAAAGGTCGTGGGTCGGGTTATATCCTTCACAACCATCGCCTGCGATCTGCTCAATGCCCCGCTTTTGCAAATCAGTGCAGATCTCTTCGATGAGACTTTTAAGTGTCTCCTTTTTTTTCTCGAGGATAACCTGGTAGATCTCCTGATCTGTAAACCTTCCAAAGACAGAGCCTGCCTGGCACCCCGCCTCTTGTAACACTTTGAGAGTGGAGGGAAGGCGCGATTCCCCCCCATTATTGCCCGATCCATCCGTTAACACATAAACAACGGGTCGGTGCAACTCCAAAAAACGAAATACACGTAACTCGTGACCGGGATGACCCAAGATCAATGCCGTTTTCACAAACACCTCCGTAATTTTAAATGCCCTTCAATTTACCGCCATCGCAAGCAATCGCTTGACCCGTGATGTAACTGGCCGCTTCCGATCCGAGGAAGAGGGCCAGCGCCGCAAACTCCTCTGGCGAGCCAAGGCGTCCCAAGGGGATCTCCTTGGAAATCTCTTCTTCAGAGTGGCCAAGCTCTTTTAGACGCTGCGTCCGGATGTAACCTGGCAGCAGGGCGTTGACAGTAATTTGGAAGGGAGCAAGCTCGTTGCTAAGGGTCTTCATCAACCCCAGCAAGCCAGAGCGAAGGCCACTTGAGATCACAAGGCTAGAAATTGGCTCTTTTGCAGCAGTCGATGTGTTGATAAGGATCCGTCCCCAGCCCTGTTTCTTCATGCCGGGGAGGCAGGCTTGGATAGACTCGATGGCGCTTAAGTAGAGCTTTTCAAACCCTTTTTGCCATTCAGAAAGGGAGAGGGTTGCAAACGTGCCGGCAGGAGGACCTCCCGTATTGATAAAAATGATGTCGATCCCCCCGAGAGATTGGGTGACATGTTCCACCAACTTCTTTCCCTCTCCGCTCTTATCGAGATCGCAGATGAAGGGGAGTGTTCCGGGAAGGGATTGCGCTGCGCTCTCGATCCGCTTCTTGTCGCGCGAGCAAAGAGCTACTTTTGCTCCTTCTTCGACAAAAGCTTTGGCCACAGCGAACCCTAAGCCGTCTGAAGACCCTAAGATGAGAGCTCTTTTCCCTTTAAGGTGTAGATCCATATTTTTTCCCTCTGTACTGGACAAAACTTCTCGCCTAAAAAAATCGAGGAGAGAAATAACAAGATATTAGGATGGACAGGATGGGGAAATTTATTTTTTTGCTTTTTATCCTGTCCATCCTAATATCCTGTTATTTTTCTTCTGCTTTTGTCTTCTAGGAAAAAATTGTCCAGTACAGAGATTTTTTCCTTAGACTATAGAAAGAACTGCAAAACTTAGATTTGCAATTCTAAGTTGAGATCCCCGAGAGTATGAAATGCTTATTTTTTAAAGCAAGAAAAAAAGCAAATCTAAGTTTTGAAGGTGTTTGGGTATAAAAAGGTTGTATAAAAAGGTTGTTCTTAAAAAAGGGAAAGTTTGGTACTGATGATGAGAGAAGAGAAATTTTAATCCAGAGCAAAACTCGTGGCATTTCCAGGCAGTAACCAAACAAAAGTAGCTCAACTGAAGCGAGGGACACTCAAACGCGTGCTGGGAGTGTTCGATCTGTTTTCAATCGGCTATGCGGACCTCGGCTCTTCGATCTATTACGCCCTTGGCGTCACGGCGCTATTTGCCTTGGGAGCCACGCCCATTGCCCTTGGCCTTGCGGGCCTTGTCTTCGTCTGTACTGCGCTATCTTACGCGGAGATGACCTCTTTATTCCAAGAGTCGGGAGGGTCTGCTAGCTTTGCAAGACATGCCTTCAACGATCTCATCTCATTCATCGCCGGCTGGGGGTTGCTGTTAGATTATATCGTTACGATCGCGATCTCCGCTTTTGCCGTCGGGCCGTACTTGGCTTATTTTTTTGCCGATTTAAAAGACCCTGCCGTTCAGATCTCTTTTACCGTGACGCTGATCCTCATCTTACTCGTTTTAAACGTCATCGGAGTCAAGCGCTCCACGCGGGTGAGTTTGGTCCTCACCGTCTTTGCTGTTCTCGTTCAAGCGGTCATCATTGTGATCGGTTTCAGCACGGTATTAGATATTAGTTTTGTGATCGATCACATGAGAATTAACGTGCCCAACGTCGACTGGTCCCCCTCTTGGAGTGGGTTTACTAAAGGGGTGGCGATGGCGATGGTGGCATACACGGGGATAGAGTCAATTGCGCAGTTAGCGGGGGAGTCGAAGCAGCCGGTCAAGACGGTGCCAAGGTCGATCGTATTGACGATGACGGTGTTATTAGTTCTCTATTTGGGAATTTCTGTTGTAGCGCTCTCCGCCGTGTCTGCTCATGCGCTGGGAACGACATTTTTACTCGACCCCGTTGCAGCTATTGTCTCGGCGCTCCCCTTTGGCAAAGAGATTCTCTCTCCTGTCGTAGCCATTGTCGCAGCGGTGATCTTAACGGTAGCTGCCAATGCGGGGCTCCTCGGCGCTTCCCGCCTGACGTTCAATATGGGGGAGCACTACCAGCTTCCCCGTTTTTTCTATATCATCCATTCTAAATTTAGAACGCCTGTTGTGGCTCTGATCGCCTTTGCTTGTTTCGCCTCTTTTGTCGTTATTGCAAGTCGCGGTCAACTCGATTTTATGGCCGACTTATACAACTTTGGCGCGATGTTGGCTTTCCTTTCTGCTCACCTCTCCCTCATCGTCATGCGGATCAAAAAACCCCACCTTCACCGCCCCTTTAGAGCGCCTTTTAACATCTTCATCAAGGGGATTTCCATCCCTTTGCCGGCCCTGATTGGAGCACTAGCCACACTCAGCGTGTGGGTGCTCGTCGTCGTAGAAAAGCCCTACGGGCGTTATTTGGGGATTTCTTGGATGCTTTTAGGACTTTGCATCTATGTGTATTGTAGAAAGAAGAGTCGACTAAAACCGACGGGAAGAGTTGTCTTACAACCTATCGAGGTTCCCAATTTCGAGCCTCTAAAAATAAGAAAAATCCTCGTTCCTACCCGAGGGGGGATGAAAATGGAGACGATGCAGATGGCCTGTGAGTTAGCCAAGCTGCATGGAGCTGAGATCACAGCTTTGCAGGTGTTAGAAATCTCTCCCGCTTTGCCCTTGGATGTCGATTTGCCCCATCGGATTTCGAGTGCAGAGCTCGTGCTCAAACGCGCAGAGGCGATCGCTCGGGAATTTGGAGTGGCAATCCGGCTAGATCTCATCCGCTCTAGATCTGTTCTAGACACCATTTTAGAAAGGGCAAACCGGGGACATTGCGACCTGCTCATCTTGGGAAAAGGGGGAGGAGAGCGCACCAACAAAAGACTCAATTCCCTTGTCGATGATGTGACGAGAAAAGCCACCTGCCGCGTGATGGTCTACACTTACCATTAATGAGGTTCTTTCGGCAGTTTCTTATTGTGAGCTCGTGCAACAATAGCCAGAACGGCTTTCGCAGACAATTTTCACGTAAAACCGCCCGGTTTCCATAGACCACCTACCGTAGAGCCCTTCTCAAAAACCGTGGGATTTAACCCATGTGCTTTCGCTTCTTTAGCGCTTACGAGCCCAGCGGGGCCCGCTCCAATAATGGCTACAGTTAACATGGTGTCTCCTTGCGTGTGAATTGCGTCGTAATTGTCATATTTTTTTGGGGACCTGCAATAGTGTGAGTGATGCTGAATTGATTGGGATTAATAAAGCGATAGCAGGTCCCATATAAATCCCTCTTACATTGGTGAGAAGCCAAAGCTTTGTTTAAAACGGGAAATGTGAGAACGTGAAATAACTTCCTAGGGGTCTTTGCAAAATAAACGGCAATAGACCCGTCTTTTAAAGCATAAATGTACTCCTGATAAACCTGGTAAGAGGTCGTCTTTGTCTGGGTCCATTCCCCCTCTTCTCTATAGAGAAGAGTAGTGGCATCAGATTTTGTGAAAGTAGCAAGGCCCTGAACTATGCCATTTTGCGAGATTGTGCGATGGAAATTCCATTGTCCTTCTAGAGAAGAAAAAAGTCGAGCAATTGAAGTCATCGGCAGTCCTAAATTAGATCCAGAAAAGGGTAGCATACCCTCTCTTTATTTGGAATAAATTGCGCTCTAATTGCGCTCTAATAGATGACCAGGACACCTGCAAAGTCTTTCAAGACTAACCTTACAAATTTAAGAAAAATAACAAGATATTAGGATGGACAGGATAAGAAAATCGGGAAATTTTTTACCTTTTTTCCATCCTGTCCATCCTAATATCTTGTTATTTTTCTCCCTGTTTTAAAGAGGGCAAGTCACAAGGACTTTGCAGGTGTCCTGAATAGATGACAGGCGACGAAGTGGCCAGGCGAGACCTCTTTGAGTAGGGGAACTTCTTCATAGCACCTTTTTTGTGCGTGGGGACAGCGGTTGACAAAGGGGCAACCGCCCTTGATTTGCGCTGTAACGGTGGGTTCGTGGTAAGGAGTGAGTTTCGCCTTGGGATCAATGCTGGGGATCGAGGCGAGAAGGGCCTGTGTGTAGGGGTGCAGAGGGGTGCGATACAACTCTTCTGCCTCCGAGAGCTCGACGAGGTGGCCGAGGTACATCACGGCGATCCGATCGGAGATGTATTTGACCATGGCTAGGTTGTGTGCGATGAAGAGGTAGGTGAGGTTAAACTCTTGCTGCAAATCTTTGAGGAGGTTGATGATCTGGGCTTGGATTGGGACATCGAGAGCGGAGATCGGCTCATCGCAGACGATGAATTGGGGGTTGAGGGCAAGGGCCCGTGCGATGCCAATCCGCTGCCTCTGCCCCCCAGAGAACTCATGGGGAAAGCGTTTAAGTGCAGAGGGGTCCAATCCCACCTTTTCAGCAAGCTGCGCTACGGCGTGGAGAATTTTTTCTTTATCCATTACCTCGTGGATATGCAGAGGTTCTGCAATAATCTTTTCCGCGCTCATTCGCGGGTTAAGAGAGGAATAGGGGTCTTGGAAGATGATCTGGGCTTGCCGTCGAAAGTGGAACAGCTCTTGAGGAGAGTAGCCAAGGAGATTTTCCCCTTTGTAAAAAATGTCTCCAGAAGAAACGGTTTCCAGACGCAAGAGACAGCGCCCCGTTGTCGACTTGCCACAGCCCGACTCGCCGACAAGGCCGAGCGTCTCTCCTTTGTGAATCGCAAAGGAGAGATCATTGACAGCGATCAGCTCCTGTTTTTTTTTCTTAAATCGCTTTGTGAGGTTACGCACGTCGATGAGGCGTTCTTTTTTCATGGAAGACACCTCGGATCGTGTTTGAAGCAGGCGCTGAAATGTTTCTCGTGAGGCTCGAAGAGGGGAGGATCTTCTTTTTGGCAAATTCCCATCGCCTCGTCGCAACGGGAACAGAACCCACAACCCAAAAAAGCATGGGTGAGGTGGGGAGGGCGCCCTTCAATAGAGAGGAGGCGTTGTGTCTTGGGTTGATCCAACTTGGGGATGGCGGCGAGGAGCTTCTTCGTGTAGGGGTGTTGCGGTGAGGAGAAGAGGAGAGAAGAGGTGGTGTTCTCCACGATCTTTCCCGCATACATCACTAAGACGCGATCGCAGAGGTTTGCAACCACACTCATATCGTGTGTGATGAGGAGGATTGAGATCTTGGTGGTCTCTTGCAATTTTTTGAGCAGGCGTAAGATCTGAGCTTGGATGGTCACATCGAGAGCCGTCGTAGGCTCATCGGCAAGGAGGATTTTGGGCTCGCAGGCCAAAGCGAGCGCGATCATCACTCGCTGGCGCATGCCGCCGCTTAAGGTGTGGGGATAGGCGTCGAACCTCTCTTCAGGGTCGGGGATACCGACATCATGCAGAAGCTCTAGCGCCCTTTGTTTCGCTTTTTTTCTTCCCGCCTTCGGAAAGTGTTGTAAATACCCCTCCATGATCTGTTCCCCAATTTTCATTGTGGGATTGAGAGAAGTCATCGGGTCTTGGAAGATCATGCCGATCTCTTTCCCTCGAATCTTGCGCATCTGCCTTTCCGAATAGCTCAAAAGATCCTGCTCTTCATACAAGATATTGCCCTCTGTCAGGGTAGTATGCCTGGGGTTGAGCTGTGTGAGGGCTTTGAGGGCGGCGCTCTTGCCACAACCCGACTCCCCGACGATTCCTACGATCTCACTCTCATACAAAGAGAAGTCGAGTCCACGGACGGCATGCAGCACCTCACCTCTTGACGAGAAGGTGACATGTAATTTTTTTACATCTAGGAGTTTTTTCATGATTTGAGCCTCGGGTCGAGGATATCGCGAAGCCCATCGCCCACCACGTTGAAACTGAGCATCGTCAGGCTGATGAGCGTGGCGGGGAAGAAGAGGCGCCAGGGGTAGTAGCGAAGCGCTGCGAGGCCATCGTTGGCCATGGTTCCAAGGCTTGCCACGGGGGCTTGCACCCCGAGGCCCAAGAAACTTAAAAATGCCTCGGCAAAAATCGCCGAAGGGATCGTAAAAGTAAGGGTAACCAAAATCGGTCCCATCGCGTTGGGGATCAGGTGTTGAAGCAAGATCCGTTTTTTTGAAGCGCCCAAAGCAAAGGCGGCTGTGACAAATTCTTGTTGTTTAGTCTGTAGCACCTGCGCCCTGACGATGCGAGCCATGTTGATCCATCCAGTGAGTGCTAAGGCTAAAATGATTGTTTCGAGACCAGAGCCGATAACGACCATGAGAAGAATGACGACGAGCAGGTAGGGGATCGAGTAGAGGATATCTGCAAAGCGCATCATCCACTCTTCGATCTTACCGCCGCGCAGCGCTGCTGTCGCTCCAAACAAGACGCCAAAAATAAGGTCGAGCAAGGACGCTGTCATCCCGACGAATAAGGAGATGCGCATCCCCCACCAACATCTTGTGAAGAGATCCCTTCCCAACTCATCGGTGCCGAACCAGAAGGTGGCGTTGGGCGGCATGTTTTTCAAGGGCAGCTGTGTCTGGTAATAGGTATAGGGAGAGAGTAGAGGGCCAATGAGGGCCATGACGATGAGTACAAAAAGCGTCACTAACCCAAAGAGGGCCAATTTATTCTGTTTGAGTCTGAGGAAGACGAGATTCCAGTAAGTCAGACTAGGGGCGTATAGGGAGGCCTCTTCCCTTTTTAGTTTTTCTTCTTTGGATAGGGGAGCAAACAACTCAGAGGCGTCCATCGCTCTCCCCCTTTAAACGGATTCGAGGATCGATGAAGCAGTACAACAGATCGACGACAAAGACACAAAGAAGCAATAGAGCGCTGTAGAACAGTGTGGTGCCCATGATGACGGTGTAGTCGCGGTTCGAGATGCTCATAACAAACCACTGTCCAAGGCCGGGGATCCCAAAAATTTTTTCGATTGCAAAGCTCCCTGTCATGACAGCTGCTGTTAAGGGCCCTAAATAACTCACAACGGGTAGCAAAGCGTTGCGCAACACATGGCGCAGCACGATTTGAATGGGCCCGAGCCCCTTGGATTTTGCGGTATGGATATAGTCTTGCTGAAGCACTTCGATCATATTAGCCCTTGTCAACCTTGCGATGAAGGCGAGGGGAAGCGCGGCAAGAGATAAAGCGGGCATCAGGGTCTGGGAAAAAGAGCCCCACCTGGCGACGGGTAGAAGGTTTAATTTCATCGCAAGTAAGTATTGCAAAAAGGTCGCCACGATGAAACTGGGGACAGAGATCCCAATGACGGCAATGAGCATCATTGCGTAATCTGATCCTCTTTGGTGGTTCAACGCTGCGATGGAGCCCAACACCACGCCTCCAAATACAGCGATGACAAGCGCTTCTATTCCTAGGATGCAAGAGACGGGGAACCCTTGAGCTATGATCTCGTTGACAGAGCGTCCCTCATATTTGAACGAGGGGCCTAAGTCGAAGTGGCAAATCCCCTTTACATATTTGATAAATTGCACGAAGAGAGGCTGATCGAGGCCGTAGTGTTTGCGCAGAGAAACCAAGATCTCCTCTGGGATCGCCTTATCTTGAATGAAAGGGTCTCCCGGAATCGTATGCATCAACACAAAGGTCAACAAGGTGACTAAGAAGAGGGAAGCGAGAAGGATCGCCCCTTTTTTCATCAGATACTTAATCATTTATTTCCACATAAGCCCCTTTTAAATCCAGCTGGTTAAAGGCAGAGACACGTACTCCCTTGACATAGGGCTGTTTGATGTAGCTCCCCGTGTAAAAATAGATCGGAGCCATCGGCATCTCCTCGATGAGGAGTTTTTCTGCTTGGGATAGCAGGGCCAGTCGCTTTTCCTGATCTCCCGTGAGATCGGCTTGTTCTAAGAGCTCAGAGAAGTGGGGGTTGTTCCAGTGGGAGTAATTTAAATTGCTAGAGAGGTATCTGTACTGGTCTAAAAAAGAGATCGGATCGTTGATCTCAGCAATAGATCCCATACGTCCAATTTGAAATTTTCCCTGGCGCATCTCGCCGAGGAAGACTTTCCATTCTTTGTTAGACAGCTTCACTTCCACTCCGAGAGTCGAGCGCCACTGTTGCTGAATTGCTTGGGCGATCTTGTGATGTATAGAAGAAGAGTTGTAACTCAAGCTCACAGAAGGAAATTCCTCCCTTGTAATCCCGAGCTCATTGAGTCCCATCTCGAAATAGGTGCGTGCCTGTGCACTACTCGCATCTTGAAAATAAGATGTCACTTTCCCCCAAAGTAGTGGAGGAACTAGACTTGTCGCGGCCAGCTGATGCATCTGGGTCACATCGGAGATGATCTCTTGTCTGTTGATCGCCAAAGAAAAAGCTTGTCGGATGTGTTTATTTGTAAAGGGGAAGACTGTGGTATTAAACATGTAAGAGTAGGTCCCTGCGATATCATAGCGCTGAAGGGTCTTGTTCTTAACCAAAGAAGGGAGCGCTTCTGTTGGTAAATTGGATAAAGGGGATCCTGCCCAGTCCAGCTCTGCATTTTCGAACATCGAGAGCTCTGTTGTCTCATCCTCGATCATTGCAAAACTCACCTTTTCTAAACGGATGCTCTTTTGATCCCAATAGAAAGGATTTTTTTGAAGCGAGATGGAGTGGTGATCTTTATGTTGCGTTAAGAAAAAAGGGCCGTTAGCCACGTAGTGGGTGTCTGTCCAGTGGGTGTACTTTTCTGTCAGATGGCTTGGTGTTGGCATAAAATACCCTCCTGCCAAGGAAGAAAGGAAATAGGACGCCGGGTGTTCTAAATCGATTTGTAACGTCTTCTCATCAAGGGCTACGATTCCCACCTCTTCTAGGGAACAACGTCCCGCTTTTGCCGCTTTGGCATGTTTGATCACATAGAAATTTGTGACAAAATCGCAGGGAAATGCAGGATCTAAAACCGTTTTCCACGACTTTTCGAAATCATAAGCCGTCACCTTCTCTCCATCGGACCAGAGGGCATCTCTTAGTGTAAATGTGTAGCGCATCTGGTCTTCGGAGATTTCCATGTGTTCCGCTGCAGCGAGAGTAAGCTCTCCCACTTCATTGGAGCGCAGGAGTCCTTCAAAACATAAATTAATAATGGTAAAAGAAGTGATATCGGAAGACTTCCTCGGATCTAAAGTGGGCGGCTCCGTTTTGAGGTTGAAGCGCAGCTCTTGCATTTTAGGGCGATACGCAGCCCCCTTTTTCGTGCAGCCAATGACAGCGAGCACCCCAAGCAAACAAACAACAATGCAATTGCGCATGAAGAACCTCATTCTTAAGAGAAGAAGACTATACCGTTTAAGTTTTTTATGTGCAACTTAAGGAGCTGCTGAGCCGCAAAAGAGGAGCTTGCAGATTTAACCTTATTTTTTTACACTCGAATTTTATGATAAAAACGGAGCTGTTGATGTCTTCCTATACAACGATTGAGAAACATTTGGGAGCTAAGGCGCAAGAGCTGTTAGGGCACGTTTGTAAGACGGTCCCTAAAGAGCAGCTGCATCTGCCGGGGCCCGACTGGGTGGACAGGGTATTTTCTATGTCAGATCGTACGCCGAGAGTGTTGCGCAG
>JAHFTN010000092.1 GCA_023269365.1 Chlamydiota bacterium
TGTAATGGTTTCTTTATAGGCAACTTCAGGTTTTCCGACATTGGCTTCCACGCTAAATTCGCGGAACATCCTGTCGCGCAAGATCTCTAAGTGCAGTTCTCCCATCCCCGCGATGATCGTCTGTCCTGTTTCTTCATTTGTAAAGACGCGGAAGGTGGGATCTTCTTCAGAAAGGGAAGAGAGTGCTAGAGAGAGTTTTTCCCTGTCGGCTTTGGATTTGGGCTCGATTGCCATCGAGATCACCGGCTCTGGGAAATCCATCTTCTCTAAGAGAAGCGGAGAATCTTCAGAACAGAGGGTGTCCCCTGTACTTGTGTACTTCAGACCGATACAAGCGGCGATATCTCCTGCGAAGAACTCTTCTCTGTCTTTACGCTGGTTAGCATGCATTTCTAGGAGGCGCGAGACCCTTTCATCTTTATCTTTTGTCGTATTGTGCAGGTTAGTCCCTTTCGATAAGGTTCCTGAATAGATACGTACAAATGTCAACCTGCCCACGTAAGGGTCAGACATGATTTTGAAGGCAAGGGCAGCAAGAGGTCCATCATCTCGGGGCTCTAGCTCCATCGGAGCATCTGTATTGTAGTTGATCCCTTTGATAAGACCGCGGTCTAGTGGGGAGGGCATCCAAGCGACGATGGCATCTAAAAGGGGCTGGATCCCTTTATTTTTAAAGGCAGTTCCACAAAGGACGGGAGTAATCAGGTTAGAGCAGACCCCTTTGCGGATCACGGCGTGGATCTCGTCTTCCGTGACGGCAGAGGGATTTTCCAACACCTTTGTCATAAATTCTTCGTTACTTTCATCAACGGTGGCGAGTTCTTCAAGCATCGCTTGACGCATCTCTTGGCAGCGACTGAGCAGGTCTGCTGGAATCTCTTCTGTATCGTACTTGGCACCTAGCGTCTCATCCAAGAACAGATAAGCCTTCATCGTGATAAGGTCAACCATCCCCTTGAACTCTGATTCAGAGCCAATCGGGCAGTGGACCATCACAGTATTCGCTCCTAGCTTCTCTTTCATCGTTCCCACAGCCATGAAGTAATCTGCTCCCACGCGATCCATCTTATTGATGAAAGCGATGCGAGGGACTCCATAGCGCTCAGCTTGGCGCCATACAGTTTCAGATTGGGGCTGTACGCCAGCTACCGCATCGAACACGGCCACTGCGCCATCGAGCACGCGTAAAGAGCGCTCTACTTCAATGGTAAAATCGACGTGGCCAGGGGTGTCGATGATATTGATTTTGTGGGTGTCCCCTTTTTTTCCTTTCCAGTAGACAGTTGTAGAAGCGGATGTAATCGTGATCCCCCGTTCCCTCTCCTGCTCCATAAAGTCCATCGTGGCAGCGCCTTCATGCACTTCCCCGATCCGGTGGAGCCTTCCTGAATAAAAAAGGATCCGCTCTGTCGTCGTCGTCTTCCCCGCATCGATGTGAGCCATGATGCCGACGTTGCGCACATTTTTCAAAATATCAGTATCTGGTCGTTTTCCCATAAGTCATTACCATTTGTAGTGAGCAAAGGCGCGATTCGCCTCTGCCATGCGGTGAGTGTCATCTTTCTTTTTAATGGTAGCACCCTGGTTGTTAAAACAATCGACAAGCTCTGTAGCAAGTGCTTCTTCCATAGGACGTCCCGCCTTTTCACGAGAGTATTTGATGATCCATTGCATTGCCATCGCCGTTCTGCGATCAGGGGCAATCTCGATAGGCACTTGGTAAGTAGCGCCCCCGATACGTCTTGATTTTACTTCTAGTGAAGGTTTCGCATTTTCTAACGCCTGCTCAAAAGCGGCAAGAGGGTCTTCTGCTTTGATTTTTTTTGCAAATTTTTCTAGTGCGTTATACACGATGCGCTGGGCAACCGATTTCTTCCCGCTGTACATCACTTTGTTGACAAACTTGGTTAAAACACAGCTGTTGTAAAGGGGATCTGGTGTTGTCTCTCTCTTTACAGCTCGTCTTCTTCTTGACATGAACACTTCCTCAATTTCAAAAATTCATAAAATTCACTTGGATCCTAAAGATCCAGCCCGCAATTGAATCTTTATTAAATAAAGAGGCAACAGTGGGCCAGGAGACCTATTTCAGAGGGTTCCTAATATTACTTAGGGCGTTTTGCCCCATATTTAGAGCGCGATTTCTTGCGATCCTTTACAGCTGCGCAGTCTAAAGCCCCTCGGACGATGTGATAGCGCACGCCGGGAAGGTCTTTGACCCTGCCGCCTCGAACAAGAACAATGCTGTGCTCTTGTAAGTTATGTCCTTCACCGCCGATGTAGGCGATGACTTCTTGCCCATTAGATAGACGGACCCAAGCGACCTTTCGAAGCGCTGAGTTCGGTTTCTTTGGAGTTTTTGTCTTCACTTGCAAACAGACGCCCCGTTTTTGTGGGCAATGTTGCAGAGCCGGGGATTTTTTTCTCTTCGGCTTCGGGGTTCGACCAGATCGAATTAATTGGTTAAATGTCGGCATCTTTGCCTTTCTCCTTCAGAGGTTTTAAGGAACATTCAAGCACTATAGCGCTTTGCGACGATTTATTGCCACAGAATTTGGTTTCTCACTCTGTCCTCAGGCGTCAAGATCTTCTATAAAAAATAATAATTAAATTTAAAAAAATAATTACACCCTGTATGTCTTGAGTCAAACTCGATAAAGGACAACAGATGTTACGTTTGTTTACAGTAGTTTCCCTTTGGCTATTGCTCTCTTCTTTGGGAGGGAATTTCCAGCTCAAAAAAACAGATGTGCGCTCTACGATGGAAGAGATGTTAGCCTACCATGTCGAGTATAAAGAATTTTCCCCTATGTTAGTGCGCCGCTCTCTCAAGATTTATATAGAGCAGTTTGACTATTCCAAGACCTACCTTCTTGCAAACGAAGTGCAGCCCTACTTAGGGGTGCAAGACAGACAGCTTAATGGGATCGTTCAAAATTATGCTTCAGCGCAGTTTCCCGACTATGAAGCGTTAAATCAGACGATCCAGCAATCGATTACAAGAGCTCGGCAGTGTAGGCAGGAGATAGAACAAGAGCTTATCGCGCAAGATATTGAGACAACTTTCCTAGTAGAAGAACCCTATAGTAATTACGCGGGAAGCGGAGAGGAATTAAAAAAAAGAATTAAAGAGCAGCTCGTCACTATTTTAGTCCTAGAAAAGCAATCGAGCAAGGGCTCTACTTGGACCCCGCTTCAGAGGCAAAAATTATTTGACCTATGGGAGAGGCGATTTGCTCGGATGGAGAACCCTTATCTGCCTTCTGCAGGGCTTACGGAGCATTATTTATCGTTGCATCTGCTTAGGGCTTTTTCCAAAAGCCTAGATGCGCATACTTCTTATTTTAGTCCTGAAGAAGCCCACGAGATGCGCACGAGCTTGGAAAAGCGATTTGAAGGGATTGGGGTGGTTCTTAAAGAGGGGGTAGATGGGGTTACTATCCATAATATGATCAAGGGAGCTCCGGCGGAGAGGTGTGGTCAAATTTCTCGAGGGGACCTTCTCATAGAAATCGATGGGCAATTTGTCGAAGGGGCCCCTTATGAAGAGGTGTTAAAGCGATTGCAGGGACCTCCCGGCGGCAAAATCCAGCTAGGCCTGCGCTCTTTCCAAACGGGAAAGACCTACCAAGTTAACTTAAAAAGAGAAAAAATTGTGATGCAAGAGGAGCGAGTCAGCTACTCTTCAGAGCCCTATGGAGAGGGGATTATCGGCAAGCTCACCCTCCCCTCCTTCTATGAGAGTGGAGAGGGGATGAGCTGCGAAGAGGATTTGAAAGTAGCCCTGCGCGCCCTGAGAGCGCAAGGCCCCTTGCAGGGGCTCGTGCTCGATATGAGGGAGAGTTCCGAGGGGTTCTTAACGCAGGCAGTAAAGGTCTCTGGCCTTTTCATGACAAGTGGCATCGTAGTGATTTCCAAATATGCCCATGGGATCACCCAATATTTAAGAGATTTGGATGGAAAATCCTACTATAGTGGTCCGCTCGTCGTCCTCACCTCAAGAGGATCTGCGTCGGCAGCAGAGATTGTGGCCCAAGCTCTACAAGATTATGGGACAGCGCTCGTCGTAGGAGATGATCGTACCTATGGGAAGGGGACGATCCAGTACCAGACTGTCACTGACCCTAAAGCTACAAATTTTTTTAAAGTCACCATCGGGCGCTACTATACCGTCTCAGGGCGCACCACGCAAATCGATGGGGTAAAAGCAGACATTGTCGTTCCCACCGTCTACTCCGTCCTGCCCATTGGGGAGCGCTACCTAGAATTCCCTCTACGAAGCGACCGGATCCCGTCGGCCTATGTAGACCCCCTCTCTGACATCGACGCGCGCAGCAAGCCCTGGTTCCAGAAAAACTACCTCCCCCATTTGCAAAAAAAGCTCTCCGTCTGGACCCAGATGCTCCCCCAGCTGCAGCTCAACAGCCAATACCGCTTGGCGCAAAACAAAGATTACGTCGCTTTCCTAAAGGTTCTTGAGCAGAAAAAGCAAGGAAAGCCAACAGCCAAAGAGAATTGGGGCGTCGAAGACCTCCAGATGGCAGAGGCTGTCAACATCGTTAAAGATATGGCCACCCTCAAGCCCAAAGCCGCTGCCGAAGTGGCGCTTTTGCTCAAAGCTTCCTGAATTTCTCTTGTACAAAATTTCAAAACGCCCTAAAGTCCTGTACTTCCTCGTCTTAATTTTCCATGGCCGGATAGCTCAGTCGGTAGAGCAGAGGACTGAAAATCCTTGTGTCGCTGGTTCGATTCCAGTTCTGGCCAATCTTTCTCTTGCTGGAGAAAAACGGAAATCCAACGGAGTTGGTAATTTCTCTTAATCACCCAAAACAGATCTTCAAAAATATTTTTGAGGATCGCTTTGGAGTGTCGGTTCCGTTGAATCTACGGTAATCAGTATTTGCACTCCTTTTAAGTAACTGTAAATCAAGCGTTAAGATCGATTGGTCAGAGGACTATTGATCTTCGACTCGCTTGCAGGGAGTTAAAATGGGTTATATTCGAGAAACAGAACTTAAGAAAGGCGGCATTCGTTATCAAGCAGAAGTTCGTCTTAAAGGTATCTGAAAGGCATCAACCTGTAATAAAACGTGCCAAATCCATTTGTATAGGCATAGAAGATGAGCATTGGGATGACATCAAAGTGCTCATAAAGCCTTGTGCAGATTTTATGGTGGATAAAATCAATGAGCGAATTCCATTGGTGGATTTTGATGATCCCAACAAGAGGATAAAGCTATATGAAGAATGAACCCTTCCGTTTAGAGCACTACACCACTATTCCTAAAGAGCATGAAGAAGTTCTCTATCATGGAATCAGCGAAGAAGCATTCCAAGCAAAAAGACTTTCTCCTATTCGTCCGTTTAGCATTTTTATTAAAGATTGCAAAGGACAAGTGCTTGGAGGTGCCTCTGGGACTCTATTTTATGGCTCTCTATAGTTATCAATTTGGTTGGAGGTTCTTGCAAGCAAATCTATATCCATCGTTGCTCTATGATCCAATGAATCCCAGACTTTGAGCATTAAACCACCCTTAAGGAAAAATTTCTTGGCATGAGGACTAACGCTTAGGCGGTATAAAAATCTCTCCATGGCGTAATAACGAAGTATTTCATCAAAGGGTCGATTCCTTTGATCCGACAGATTTTTTAATCGCTGGCGTATTGATTCACCAAGATTCTTTTTTGGTTTTTCGATTGTATTACCCACTGACGATTGTCTCCATGATAGGTTTTAAAATCTTCTCGACACGAAATAATTTAGCATATTCAAAGAGTTTTTCGAGATTTGTTTTTCTACTGTGCCAATACATTTTCAGAGCTTCTAGGACGACATCCATTCCGATTTTATTGCGAAATTTAACGCAATCAACGAGAGTTTTTTCAACGTCAAAGATCATAACAGTACACCCATCTATGGAATGTTCCTGAACTCCCGTGCTTAATAGTTTTTGGCTGTACCAGAAATAACGCATAGGTGGATGAGAAATCGCAGGCTTGTGTGCTTGGCTTGGCAATGCAACATAAAC
>JAHFTN010000093.1 GCA_023269365.1 Chlamydiota bacterium
TTAATTCCCAATGCTTACGACTCACCTTTGCAAGAGAAGCGGCGTTTTGGTCGATTGATTCAAGGGCTTTTTGTGACATGTTTACATTGAGCCCGAATCCTAAAACGATGCCGATTTGTTCTTTCAACGACACCGCTTCACATAAGATGCCTGCCATTTTATGCTTGTCGATGAGGATGTCATTGGGCCATTTAATTTCAGGGAAAAATCCGAGTTTTTCAAGGACAGCGATGCACGACAAAGATAGAATTTGCCCGATGTTAAGCAAGTAAGAGCATGGAAGAGACACACAGAAATAGAGTGTCGCGTAGATGTTCTCCCCTTTAGGAGAGATCCAGGGTCTATTAAACCTTCCGCGCCCCGCTGTCTGTTCTTCTGCACTCACGCAGGTGAGGTGATGCGCCTCTAGAGAGTGGGCATGTTCTTTTACCCATGTATTTGTGGAATTAAGCGTTTCGAAATGCAGGTATGTGACATCCATAGACTAAAAGAGACCCTAAAAAGGTGTCTATCCAGTATACTCCATTTTGACCTAAAAAAAGCAGTTGAAAGCGGCAAATTGACGCAATCTTTTGAGCCTGAATCAATTCAGACTCAAAAGATTGCATCACTTTACCCCTTTCAACTGCCGTTTTTAGGTCTAATAGGACTTTGCAACTTTTTAGGGTATTCATGTGGGACCATCGCTACATTAGCCGGATAGATTTTAGGACGCTGCCGATTTTATTTTTACTCATGTTGATCAGCATTTTGGTTATCTCTGCGACGACAGGGGAGTTGAGCGATGTAGGAGATGTTGTGTTTCTCACCCCTGTTGTGAAAAGTCAGATCCGCTGGTTTGCTTTGGGGTGGGTTGTCTACCTATTTTTTGCAGGGATCGATTACCGCAGCTTAAAAAAATGGATCTGGGTGTTGTATTTCCTCATGCTCTTCATGCTGCTAGGGTTGTTTTTTGTGCCCGCCATCCAAAATGTCCATCGATGGTATAGGATTCCTGGCTTGGGTTTTGCCTTTCAACCCTCTGAGTATGCAAAGTTAATTGTGGTGATGTGTCTAAGTTTATATTTAGAAAGTAAGGGGAGAGAGCTCGATCGCGCGATGACGACTTTTAAGGCGATCCTCATTATTCTTATCCCGTTTTTACTCATCTTAAGACAGCCCGACTTGGGAACGGCCCTTGTCCTCTATCCCATCGCCCTTGTGATGTTTTATTTTGGAGGGGTGAGGAAAAAAGTGGTAAGGGCGATGAGCTGGATGGCGGTGAGTGGTCTTGTGTTTATCAGCCTGATGTTTTTGGGGATCATCGATCATGACGCCTTCCGTCCCTATGCAACGAGGGTGATGAAGGAGTATCAATATGAGCGGCTCAACCCGCATACTTACCACCAGATGGCTTCACAGACGGCGCTTGCTCTTGGAGGGATCACGGGGAGCGGATGGCATAAGAGTGAATTTACAGGACAGCAGTGGCTGCCAGCGGCCCATACAGATTCTGTATTTGCCTCCTTTGGAGAGGAGTTTGGTTTGGTCGGTGTATTTTTCTTAATGCTCTTTTTCTTTGGTTTGCTCTATTTTAGTTTTCAGGTCACAGCTGTGGCCCACGACCGGTTTGGGCGGCTCCTGTCGGCTGGCATCACCACCTATTTGGCGATGCACATGATCGTCAATATGGGGATGATGTGTGGTTTTTTACCCATCACCGGAGTGCCTTTGATGTTAATTACTTATGGGGGGTCTTCTGTGTTATCGACCATGACAGCATTGGGCCTATTACAAAGCATCTATAGCAGAAGGTTTATGTTCTCATGACACATCATCCATTTTTAATGACGCCGGGGATCTGGTTAGGGCAAGGGAAGATCCAACTCAACCTCTCCCCGGAAGAGCTTTCTTTTTTTACGCGCTGGAGTGTCAATGAGGTCGATTCCGACGGCACGATCGAGTGTTTGCAAGAGATCCAGGTCAAAGGGATTGCAGAGATCATGCAAAATATTTTTATCCTCTCTAATATGACTAATGGAGAGTTTGTCGTTGATCTCGAAAATGAAGCTTTAGGAAAGGTCACGGGCAAGGGGATAATCAACGATAAAATCCTGGCTTGGGAGTTTAGGGTCGAAGAGATCGGCTTTGAGGGATTCGAGATCTATGAAAAGCAAGAGGATAAAACCTACAAGGTACGGGCTGAATACGCGACTAATGATCAGTTTCGCACCCTCATTCAAGGAAAACTATGGCAAAAAACATCTTAAAAATAGGATCTCTACTGATCCTCACCTCTCTTATGGGTTGTTTTTCAACTCCTGCGATGATGACCTACTCGAAATACAACGATGTGCAGCTCGGCACCTCGATAGAGCAGCTCGAAGCGCAGATGGGGACCGCCTATTCTGTCCACAAGAAAAAAGATGGCACAACAGAATACGAATACATCGAGAGGATCGACGCGGGCAACACCCTTGTCGCAGAGAACCACTATTTCCTCATCGTCCAAGACGGAAAAGTCGTCGGGAAATACATGAGCAGACAAAGCCCTCCTGCCTACGACCTCATCTACCAGTCAGAGCCCAACTACCCCGACAGCCCTTGAACCTTAAAATCTTAAGAACTCAATGAGCCGATTTTCGCACCCCATTTTCTGAATGGCCTGAAAGAGGAAGATGATTCCAAATCCAAAAAACAGGATTGAGAAGGTGTAGAAAAATTTATCCGTTTTCATTTTAAATAATCTGTAAAGAGAAGCGCCGCATCCAAAAAATGCCCATAAAGACAGATCTAACTCTGTTGGCAAATGAAGCCTTTCTGTAATAAAAGAAAATATAATTACAACTAATATGCATGAAAGTAAGACGTTTTTTGTTTTTATGCATTTGTAGATTCCATAGAGAACCGCAAGTCCAAAAAGAATAATTTCTGTCATGTGTTAGTCCTTCCAACGATTGGCAAGATCTTGTAACCTCGCAGCTTCTTCTGCACGAGCCCCAAATCTTTTAAAATCTTGAACTGCTTCGTATGCCTCAATTATTGCCATGGGGGGAACAAACACTGTAAGGCCAGCGCTTGCTGATTTTTTTACCGCGCTAACAAAGGCTTCTCCTGATTCTTTGCCTAAATCTCTAGCCAGCTTTTCTACGTCCCGTTTAAGTTTTTCGTGATCTACTGGAGTCCCATACTTTTTTTCTCTCCATAATGCCTGTTCATAGTCGCGATAAATGCGTTCCAGTTTTTCATTCTCATAACGTTCTTTTTCTTCCCTCACCTCAGTGAGAGTGGGATATTCCATGATACAGCGCTCTATCTGTGCTTTATTGGGCATGGTTTTTGCTGAACCTAGTAAAGAAGCGCAGAAGTTTGGGTGAGTAGAAAAAAGGTGTAGGCGGCGCACATTTCTTTTTTGTAATGCGGGAAGGGAAGTTAAAACAACGGATTCAGCTTCATCAGGGCAGTCCTCTTGATGTTGCAGTGTAAAATAAGCATTTAAAAACCTAAAATCTTGATAGATCTCATCTATCTGATTCAAACCGACATGGCACAGAGCCCTTCCAAACAAGGCAGAGCCTACTATAGAATCTTCCATCTGATTTTGGGAGGATTTTATATCTAAAATGTCATTGAAATCAGCGAGAGCTGATTCGTAATTTTTTACCCAGAGATAAAGCAAGGCACGATTTTTATGAGTTTTTATAAGCTCTTCAATAGAGGGAGTTAATGTAGATTCTATTTTCTGGATTTTATCGGTATCTCTTTGAATTGCTTGTTCTAGGCATATAATGATGTCGTTAAAGGTAAGCTCTTGGCTTAAGTCCTGGGGGGAATCAGCGGTTATTTTACTTAGTAGGGGCAGGCAGCCCAAGAAAAGACAAAAAATCCATCGTCGCATAAAAGCCCCAATTCATTTCCGATGAAAACTTAGCAACTGAGTTTACTTAAACTGTTTGTGGTTTTCAATAAAAATAAATTAGGTCGACAAGTTCTTAAGGCGTAACCTTTATGGATGAAGGGGCATGACGTTTAATATCTTTTGTGATGGCCCAATAGCTTTTAAGGTCTTCTAGTGCAACATGGTCTTTGAGATGGTGCAGTTCGGTCTCATAGTCGATACTGTGCTCTGTTCTTTTCATCGATTGGGTGAATTCGATTGAGGGGTGTTCATGGTGCAGTGTTTCTTCTGCAGGGACCCATTCATTGAAGGGGTTGTCGATGTGGATGTACTCTTTTATCCACACGCGGGGGGCCAGTGCATAAGGAGAAGTTCTTACGGGATTGAGGTTTCCATCAAGGTAGTTTTCAATAAGGATGTGTAAAACGTCTAATACTTTTTTATCAGAGAGGTGTTCCGTGGGAACCTGGTAAGAGCATTGGAATCTGAAAATGTTGTCTTCAAGGGAATCTTTATATTCTAGAGGAGAGGAGATCGTAGCTTCTCCATAGACAGCTTGGATTTGTGAGAGGAAATTTTTTGACATCTCTGCCAATCCGATTGCATCCATTTTCCATCTCTCTTGATCCGCCGACTCTCCATGCGCAATTTTTGTTATTTTTAAAATGGCAAAATCTTCAGAAGTTACGGTAATAGAAGTGTGAAATTCCGTGGGATTTTTATCGCATGGTGGAGGAATGGAAACCAAAGCTTCAGAGTCTGTGAAGACCAAAAGGCCCCATGTATAATCGGGAAAAAAAATGGTATCTAAAGAACCTCCTTGAAAAGGAATTACAGGGTCAATCCAATATGAGATATTATCGATGGTAATTTGCAAAACACAATGGTTAAATAAATAGGAAGATGGCAATTTTTCTTGCACGAATTTTCCTTCACATGTATTCACAAATAGGGGTTTAGATTCGATCTGCATTAATCGCAAAAAAGCGTGAAGGAGTAGGGATTTTCCCTTACAGTCTCCGAAACGGTTATTAAAGGTGAGACAAGGGTCCTGAGGTTGCCATCCGCTAGCTCCGTTAGAAAATGAAAGATATCTTATTTTGTCTTGCACAAATCTACAGGCGAGTAAAGCCCTTTCTTTGGTATCTGGAGTCATATTTTTCCAGCTTTCTACTAAATTTTGCATCTCTTCAGGAATAGAGTCTTCAAAATTGTCTGGCAATGTATACAGAGCAGATTCTGGTTTAGCAGCCTCTTCCCAAGAGGTATATTGGCTGCACTGGATGGAGGGTGAGGTGTCATACCATGAGGGGGTGTCTACTTCTCTTGTATATTCTTTTACATTTTTTACTTCCCAAGACCATTTCTTTAGAGAGGGAGCGACCTCTTCAATTTTGGGCTGTAAATCGGTGTTAAAGGCTTTAATGAAAAAGGAGAAATCATGAGGAGCTAAAAGGCTGTAAGAGAGTTGCTCTATAGGATAGGAGTGTTGTAAATGAATATGACTTGTATACTGAGAACCTAAAACGGGGGTTTCCCCAGTAATGGTATAAGAGTACTCGAGGATGTCATCAGAACGGATGTCGTTTAAAAAAAAGACAAGAGAAATTTTTCCTGTAAAAGCCATTACCCCCGATGGATCTTCCTGTTGAATTTGTTCACAACGCGCGCTATACAACCTATCTAACCAGTGCCCATTCCTATAAATTTGGATCGAGTGAATGCAGGCTGTTTGATAGGAAGGATCCACTGTAATGGTGATCTTTGAGCCATTTTCTACCCCAGTTCGAGTTAAAAATTTGAATGCCTCATGAATATATTCAGACTTTTCTTGCCAATTCTCTTGAATGTCAATGAGAAGAGATTGGCAATTCACTTCTGAGAGTTTTGGCGGGATGTATTCTAGGGCAATAGCATGGGGGGTTACCCAGTCTGGAATTTCATCTATACAAAAGATGTTTTGTTCTTCTGCTGGAAGAGGAGTGGTAATTTTAGGTGTTGTGAGAGAACAAAACGCAGAGGAGAAGAGTAAGCAAAAAATAGAAGTCAGCGTGAAACAGATTCTCATGCGGAAATCTCCAAAGAGTTAATAAACAC
>JAHFTN010000094.1 GCA_023269365.1 Chlamydiota bacterium
GCGCCGGGCACTTGCACTCCACACACGAAATTCAAAGGGACGATCTACGTGTTGACGAAAGAAGAAGGTGGCCGTCATACGCCATTCTTTAAAGGATACCGTCCTCAGTTTTATTTCCGTACGACAGACGTGACAGGCACTGTGACGCTTCCTACTGGGACAGAGATGGTGATGCCTGGAGACAACGTTGAGATCGAAGCAGAGCTGATCCACCCGATTGCGATGGAAGAAGGAATGAGATTTGCGATTCGTGAAGGGGGAAGGACAATTGGAGCTGGAACTGTAAGTAAAATTCTGAAGTAATGTTTAGGAGTCTGTCATTGACAGACTCCTAACGTATTGGACAGTTTTTCCAGGGGAGAAGCAGGAGGAAAATAACAAGATATTAGGATGGACAGGATGGGGAAATTTATTTTATCCTGTCCATCCTAATATCTTGTTATTTTCTCCTCGGTTTTCTTGGGTGAGAGGTTCTCTAAGACAGGGGTGTGTAGCTCAGTTGGTAGAGCAGCGATCTCCAAAGTCGCTGGTCGGGGGTTCGAGTCCCTCCGCACTCGATTAATGGGGGGGGTAATAATGGATGTGAGGGTTCAAGGGATGACAGAGGATTTAACTCCACAGGCTTCTAAGAAGAAACCCCTCTTTAGTTACTTGGAAGAGTTAAAGGCGGAATTGAAAAAAGTGAGTTGGACAACTCAAGAAGAGTTGCTCTTCTCTACGAAAGTTGTTATCCTGTCCATCTTTGTCTTTGGATTTGGTATTTATTTCTTTGATCTGGTGATCAAGGGGATTTTAGATTTAGTAGCACTTGTAGTGCATTTTATTTTTTGAGGTGACATGCATAAGTGGTACGTCGTCCAGGTCATGTCTGGACAAGAGAAAAAAGTAAAGAAGACTTTAGAAGAGAACCGCGAATCTAAGGGGATGTTGGAGTTTGTGGATGCGGTTCTCGTGCCTATTGAAAATGTTGCCGAAGTGAAAGGGGGACAGCACAAGGTCAGCGAAAAGAAACTATGGCCTGGCTATATCCTCGTAAGGTTGAACCTCACCGACGAAGCTTGGATGTATGTGCGCGAGACGAATGGAGTCTTAGGATTTTTGGGTGGGGAGAAGCCCAACCCGCTGCCTGATAGTGAAGTGAACGCGATCTTAACGTCAATGGAAGAGAAGAAGAATGTCGTCCAGAAACACAATATCTCAGCGGGAGATAAAGTAAAGATTACCGATGGGGTCTTTGTGAACTTTATTGGAGTGGTGCAAGAGGTGTTTCACGATAAAGGGCGTTTGAGCGTTCTCGTTTCCATTTTTGGAAGAGATACCCGTGTGGATGATTTAGAATTTTGGCAAGTGGAACTGGTCTCTAGCGATGTAGAGACGGCATAGGAATTTTACCACAGAGTACAGATTTTCTCTGTGATTTTTGTGGTGAAGGTATTTTTTAATTAGCGTTCCCTTTGCCTCTAAGGGAATTTTTATGGATTTGAGGAATTAAACGATGGCAAAGAAAATTGTAAAAGTCATTAAGCTGGAGATCCCTGCTGGCAAAGCAAATCCAGCGCCTCCTATTGGACCGGCCCTTGGGGGTGCAGGGGTCAACATCATGGCATTCTGTAAAGAATTTAATGCAAAGACGCAAGATAAAGCAGGGGATATCCTTCCTGTAGAAATTACGGTATACCAAGATAAAACATTTTCTTTTGTGACAAAACAACCCCCTGTTTCTCGCATGATTTTAAAGGAGTTAGCGATTGAGAAGGGGTCTAAAGTTCCCAACAGAGAGAAAGTGGGGAAATTGAAAAAGTCGCAAGTATTGAAAATTGCAAGAAATAAGATCCAAGATATGCGTGCCTCTTCTGAAGAGGCGGCAATGATGCTCGTCCAAGGGACAGCGCGTTCTATGGGTGTAGATATTATCGAAGGGTAGACTTTCGAAAAAGGGAACGACAGCTCTTAGTGTTTCTGTCGAATAAAAAAAAGGGAATCAGAATGCATCGAAGCAAGCGGTTTCGGGAGATAGATAAGTTAATTGATGTAACGAAGGCTTACACAGTTGACGAAGCTATCGAGCTATTGAAGAAATGTCCACCTGTCAAGTTTGATCAGTCAGTGGAATTGTCTCTTAAAACAGGCGTCGATGCCCAAAAATCTGAACAGCTAGTGCGAGGGACTGTCTCATTACCGAATGGGACGGGAAAACGTATTGTCATCGTGGTCTTCGCCAAGGGCGATAAGATCAAAGAGGCGCTGGATGCGGGTGCAGATTTTGCGGGTAACGAGGAATTATTTGAAAAAATCAAGTCGGGATGGCTTGGTTTTGACGCTGTCATTGCAACGCCAGATATGATGCGAGATCTTGGAAAGCTCGCAAAGATCTTAGGGCCTCGTGGGTTGATGCCTACGCCCAAAGCGGGGACAGTGACGGCAGATGTGGCTAAAGCTGTAGCGGAGTCGAAAGCGGGAAAAATTGAGTTTAAATCGGATAAGCATGGTGTCGTCAATGCGCCGGCCGGTAAGCTTTCCTTTGCGTCGGCGAAACTCAAAGAAAATCTCGTAGCGATTTTGTCTGCGATTATACGCGCTAAGCCAGCAACTGCTAAGGGAGTGTATCTTAAGTCACTATCCCTTTCTTCGACAATGGGTCCTGGGATGAAAATCGATCTGCAAACTTTTGCGGAAATTCATGGGGAGAAAGACTAGATATGAGACCGGAAAAGCAATTGCTTCTCGATGAAATTAAAAATAAAATGACAGGTTCCAAGGCGGTCGTGTTTGCTAGATATGCACGATTAGAGCCTAATAAGTCCTCTGCGTTTCGCATCGATCTTGCGAAGACAGGGGGCTCTTTGGAAGTGGTCAAGAAACGGGTGCTGATCAAGGCGGCAGAAGCTGCTAAAATGAGTCTAGATCCCTCCCTGCTACAAGGACATATTGTGCTTGTCTTTGCTGAACAAGATCCGATTCAAACGGCAAAGGTGGTATACCGATTTCGCCAGGAGAATGAAGAGGTCTTGGAGGTGATCGGAGGTCGGTTTGAGGGGCTTTTCTATCCTGCGAGTGATGTGGAACAACTCTCCAAGCTTCCAAGCAAGGAAGAGATGCGCGCTCAGTTCTTAGGGACTCTCGAGGCGCCTCTTGCTCAAATGCTTGCAGTTGTGGAAGCGTTCCTTGCCTCCGTTACGGACAATAAGTCAGAAAAAAATAACACTTAAAATTAAAAGAGGTTTTTACCGTGTCTAACCAAACTATTGATACATTAGTGGAAGCATTAAGCCAGTTGAGCGTTCTCGATATGGCAAAATTAAAAACAGCTCTCGAAAACAAGTGGGGCGTTAAGGCGGCTGTTGCCGCAGCGCCAGCTTCTGCAGCGCCTACTGCTGCTGAGGCTCCTGCTGCTGAGTCTACTGAATTCAAAGTCACGCTGGAAGTCGCTCCTGATGATAAAAAAATCGGAGTGATTAAGGCTGTGCGTGAAATTACAGGGCTTGGGCTGAAAGAAGCGAAAGAGATGGTCGAAGGAGCTCCTAAGGTCTTGAAAGAGACTTGCTCTAAAGCGGAATCGGAAGAGATCTCCAAGAAGATCACAGCAGGTGGTGGAAAAGTCACTGTGAAGGGTCTCTAGTTCGAATAGAGAGTGAGGACCCGAGAGCAGAAGCCCCTTGCGTATGGGCTTCTGCTCGTTTGTTTTTCTATTTAGTTTAATTAAAGTTAGGAGCTATTTCGATGTTAAAAAGGTCGCCTCAAAGGGTAAGTGCTCGTGGCAAAGAAGAAATCATCGACTTGCCGAACCTCATTGAAATCCAGATTAAATCCTACAGTCAGTTTCTCCAAGCGGATAAGATGCCGCATGAAAGGGAAAATATCGGAATCCACGAAGTCTTTGCTGAAGTGTTTCCGATTAAGTCCTATGACGAGAAAACGATTCTTGAATTCGTCTCCTACCACCTGGGAGTGCCCAAATATACTCCTGAAGAGTGTATCCGCAGAGGCATTACACACAACGTTACCCTGAAGGTGCGCTTCCGTTTGACAGATGAGACGGGGATCAAGGAAGAAGAGGTCTATATGGGGACCCTTCCCGTCATGACGGAAAAAGGGACCTTTATCATCAATGGTGCAGAGCGGGTAATTGTGTCTCAGCTGCACAGATCTCCCGGGATCGCCTTTGAGCAAGAGCGCCATACGAAGGGCTCTACAATCTATTCCTTCCGCATTATTCCCTACAGAGGGAGCTGGTTAGAAGGGGCTTTTGATGCTAACGATTTGATTTACATCTATATCGATCGAAAGAAGAGACGTCGAAAAATTCTTGCGACTTCATTTGTTCGTACCTTGGGGTACTCTACAGACGCGGATATCATTGAAGAATTTTTTAGCACGATGAAAGTGAAGATCCGCTCCGATAAAGATTTCCCCAAGTTGGTGGGCAAAATTTTGGCAGAAGATGTGGTGGATGTGGGAAGTGGAACGATCTTTGGAAAGGCTTCTGAAAAATTGACAACGGCGATGTTAAAACGGATGTTGGATGCGGAGATCTTGGCAGTGAGGATCGCTGAAGATGCTGACGAGACGAATCCCATCATCAGAATGCTTGCCAAAGACTCGACAGACTCGTACGAGTCTGCCTTAAAAGACTTTTATCGCAAGATCAGACCCGGTGAGCCGGCGACCCTTTCTAATGCGAGATCGGCGATGATGCGCCTCTTTTTTGATCCGAAGCGCTACAACCTGGGGCGAGTCGGGCGTTACAAACTCAACCGCAAGCTCGGCTTTACCATCACCGACGAAGAGCTCAACTGCGTCACTCTGCGCAAAGAAGATGTGATCGGGGCGATCAAATACCTCCTCCGTCTGAAAAAAGGGGAAGAGGCCGCTAACGTAGACGATATCGACCACCTGGGAAATCGACGCGTGCGCTCTGTAGGAGAGCTGATCCAGAATCAGTGCCGCATCGGGCTTGCTCGCATGGAAAAAATCATCAAAGAGAGGATGAATCTCTTTGACTTCACTTCAGATACGCTCACTCCTGGAAAGATCGTATCGGCTAAGGGGCTTGTCGGCGTTCTCAAAGATTTCTTTGGAAGATCGCAGCTCTCTCAGTTTATGGATCAAACCAATCCGATTGCAGAGCTGACGCATAAGCGCAGACTCTCCTCCCTTGGGCCAGGAGGCTTAAATAGGGAGCGTGCGGGCTTTGAGGTGCGCGACGTCCACCCTAGCCACTACGGAAGGATCTGTCCTATCGAAACGCCAGAGGGACCTAACATCGGTTTGATCACTTCACTCGCTGCCTTTGCAAAGATCAATGAATTTGGATTCATCGAGACCCCCTATCGGATCGTGCGAGAAGGGATCGTGACAGAAGAGATCGAGTACATGACGGCAGATCAAGAAGAAAACTACGTGATTGCCCAGGCGTCGGCTGTTCTCGATGATCACAACATGTTCAAAGAGCCCCTCTGTTGGGCAAGGGCGCGAGGGGAGTCGCTAAAGATCGAAGCCTCTAAAATTACCCATATGGACGTCTCTTCTAAGCAACTTGTTTCCATCGTCACGGGATTGATCCCTTTCCTTGAGCATGATGATGCGAACCGCGCCCTCATGGGATCTAACATGCAACGGCAAGGGGTCCCTCTGTTAAAAACAGATGCGCCGATTGTAGGGACAGGATTGGAGCTCCGTTCGGCAAGAGACTCAGGAGCTGTCGTCGTCGCAGAGGAAGATGGAAAAGTGGAGTTTGTCGATGGGTTTAAAATCGTGGTCTCTGCGAAGATGAACCCTTTAAATAAAAAGACGTATCATCTGAAAAAATTTATGCGCTCTAACGGGGGCACGAGCATCAACCAAACGCCCCTTTGCAACATAGGAGATCTCGTTAAAGCAGGAGACATCATTGCAGATGGTCCTGCGACAGATAAAGGGGAGATCGCCTTGGGCAAAAACGTGCTCGCAGCGTTCATGCCTT